>JBJMTR010000493.1:0-14925 GCA_045811565.1 Bradyrhizobium sp. | reverse complement strand
GGCAAGGCCGTCCTCGGTCATCAAGTTGCTGCAGAAATCGAAGATTTCCGAAAACCCGGTGGCGAGCCGCGCGCCAATCGACATGCGTTCGTTCATCAGCGTGGTCAGCGACACGTTCCAGCCGTCACCCACCGCGCCAAGCCGCTGGTGATCGGGAATGACGACGTCAGTGAAGTAGACCTCGTTGAACTCCTGCATGCCATTGGCCTGCTTGATCGGCCGCACCTCGACGCCCGGGCTCTTCATGTCCAGGAAGAACATGGTGAGGCCCTTATGCTTGGGCACGTTGGGATCGGTACGGGTGATCAGGAGGCCGTAGTCGGAATAATGCGCGCCCGAAGTCCAGATCTTCTGGCCATTGACGATCCAGCTGTCGCCCTTCTTTTCCGCGCGGGTGCGCAGCCCCGCGACGTCGGAGCCGCCGGCCGGCTCGGAGAACAGCTGGCACCAGATTTCCTCACCGGAAGCGAGTTTGGGCAGGTAGCGTCGCTTGGCTTCCTCGCCGCCATAGGCCATCACGGTCGGGCCACACATGCCCTCGCCGATCTGGAACGGCTGCGTCAGTTTGCCGTAAACGCCTTCTTCCTGCTGCCAGATCACCTTCTCGATCGGCGTCGCGCCGCGCCCGCCATATTCCTTCGGCCAGTGCAGGCAGGCCCAGCCGCCTTCCGCCTTCTTCTTCTGCCAGGCCTTGCCGACCTCGACCATGTCATGCTTGTGCAGGCTGATGCGGCCGAGCGAGGACTTTGAGAGTTCCGCCTCGAGCTCCTTCGGCGCATTGGCGTCGATCCAGCTACGCGCCGTTGCGCGAAATTCGGCTTCCTGCGGGGTGTCATCGAAATTCATGGCGGACCTCTCACGTTTCAAAAACCTGCATTGCTCTTACCCTTCACGGTGAGGAGGCACGCCAGCGCCGTCTCGAACCATGCGGCCCATCCTTCGAGACGCCGCGCTTCGCGCGCCTCCCTCAGGATGAAATCGGAACGTTACGTCCGCCCCTTTGTCGGTATCTTGTTGAACGGCACGTCCTTGTCGACCCTGATGTCGCCGGGCAGGCCAAGCACGCGCTCGGCAATGATGTTGCGCATGATCTCGTCGGTGCCGCCTTCGACGCGGGTGCCGGGCGCGCGCAGCAGCATCGCCTGAAATCTTCCGGCGACCTCCGCATCTTCGGGACCGCTCAGCACGCCGGCGGCTCCCTGCAAATCAAGTGCATAGGTTGCAACATCCTGGACCATCGATCCCGCCACCAATTTGCCGATCGAGTTTTCCGGACCCGGACGCTCGCCCTTTGACAGGGCCGAGATCGCGCGCATGCTGGTGTATTTCAAGCCGCTTGCCTTCACCGCCCAGTTTGCAAGCTTTGAGCGCACATTGCGGTCCTCGATCGCAGGACCATCCTCCAGCATCAGGCTGTTGCAGAACTCGAACAGTTCGGGGAAACCGGTGGCAACGCCGGCGCCGATCGACATGCGCTCATTCATCAGCGTGGTCAGCGAGACGTTCCAGCCGTCATTGACCTCGCCGAGGCGCTGCGAATCCGGAATCTTGACATCGGTGAAATAGACCTCGTTGAAGTCCGACTGGCCGCTCGCCTGCTTGATCGGCCTGACCTCGACCCCGCCGCTCTTCATGTCCAGGAAGAACATGGTCAGGCCCTTGTGCTTGGGCACATTGGGATCGGTGCGGGTGAGCAAGATGCCGTAGTCGGAATAATGCGCGCCCGAGGTCCAGATTTTTTGACCATTGATGATCCAATCGTCGCCTTTCTTTTCCGCGCGCGTGCGCAGGCCCGCCACGTCCGAACCGCCGGCGGGCTCGGAAAACAACTGGCACCAGATCTTTTCGCCGGAGGCGAGCGGCGGCAGGTATTTGCGTTTCTGCTCTTCGCCGGCATACGCCATCATGGTCGGACCGCACATGCCATGGCCGATGATGAACATCGCGCTGAGCTTGCCGAACGGCCCCTCTTCCTGCTGCCAGATCACCCGCTCGATGGGAGAAGCGCCGCGGCCGCCGTATTCCTTCGGCCAGTGCAAGCAGGCCCAGCCTGCATCGGCTTTCTTCTTCTGCCACGCCTTGGCCACTTCGAGGATATTGGCGCCCTTCAGCTGCGTGCGGCCGAGCGAGGATTTGCGCAGCTCTTGCTCGTACTGCTTCGGCGCATTCGCCGCGATCCAGGCTTTTGCCTCGGCGCGGAACGCGGCTTCCTGCGGGGTGTCATCGAAGTTCATGTTCTCAATCCTCGGCCGCGTTTTGGTTCGTATCCACTTCGTAGGATGGGTGGAGCGCAGCGATACCCATCTCTTTTGCCGCCAACGGTCAGATGGGTTTCGCCCCGGAGTTTATCATCGGGCGGGCCGAAGGCCGGACCCCTTGGCTCTACCCATCCTGCAATCATCAAGTGCTACGCCGCATTTTTTCTGCGCATGCGCTCGATCAGCGCGTCTTCCCAGTACGAGAGACTGCCTAAACCCAGCGCCACGGCATTGGCGCGGCGGTAGTACATGTGGCAGTCGAACTCCCAGGTGAAACCCATGCCGCCATGGACCTGGATGTTGTTCTTCGCACAGTGCTGGAACGCCTGCGTCGCGCTGATCCGCGCGGCGGCGGCGGCCTCCGGTAATTCCGAGGCATTGGTCGAGAGCGCCCAGGCGCCGTAATAGCAATTCGAGCGTGCCAGCGTCGCCGAGACGTACATATCGGCCAGCATGTGCTTGACCGCCTGAAACGAGCCGATCGGCCGGCCGAAGGCGATGCGGTCGAGCGCGTAGTCGCGGCCCATCTCCAGCGCGCGGTCGGCGCCGCCGACCTGCTCGAAGGCGATCAGCACGGCGGCGCGATCAAGCACCTGCGAAAGAATGCTCCAGCCTTCGCCGGTCGCACCGAGCGTCTCGGCCTTGGCATTCTTGAAGGTGAGTTCCGCCTGGCCGCGCGTCGGATCGACATTGGTCAGCTCCTTGACGTCAACGCCGCCGCCCTTCAGGTCCACCAGGAACAGCGAGATATCGGAATCGCGCCCGCTGGAGCCGGTGCGCGCGGCGACCACCGCAAAATCGGCGATGGCGCCGTCCGGCACCGGCTTCTTGCCGCCGTTCAGCGTCCCGCCCGAAGCGGCGAGCTTGATTGCCTTTGGCGACGGATTGCCCTTGCCCTCGAACAGCGCCAGCGTGCCGATCGCTTCTCCCGATGCGATCTTCGGCAGCCATTTTTGCTTCTGCGCCTCGCTGCCGGCGAGCAGTAGCGCTTCGGCGGCGAGATAGACCGTGGACGAGAACGGCACCGGCGCCAGCGCGCGGCCCATTTCTTCGGCAATCACGCAGAGCTCAAGATGGCCCGCGCCGGCGCCGCCGAATTTTTCGGGGATCGCGATGCCGAGAAATCCCATCTCGGCGAGGCCCTTCCACAGTTCCTTGTCATAGGGCGCCTTGCCGTCCAGCACTGTGCGCACCGCCTTCGGCGGACATTTTTCAGCAAGGAATTTCCTCGCCTCGTCGCGCATCTGCTTTTGTTCGTCGGAGAAATCGAAATTCATGGCGTGTTACTCGGGTTGATGATGGCTTGCTTGCAGGATGGGTGGAGCGAAGGCGATACCCATCGATTGCTTGGTTAGGAATCAACTGATGGGTATCGCTGCGCTCAACCCATCCTACGATCAGCTCAGGATGATCACGTCCTCTGCTGGGTTGTCGGCATAAAGCTTGTCCACCAGCGCGGCTCGGCGCTCCAGTCCGGCGCGCTGGTTGATGTAGCCCTTGTCGGTGAGTTCGTTGCCGTCGATCGAGGCCGGCTCGACCATCAGCATGGCGCGTGCGATGCGCAGGCTGCTGGCGCCGGATGTGGACGCATTGTGTGCCTGCAAGCCTCGCCTCAGGCAGGCGACCACGTCGGGATGCTTCACGACGTCTTCATAGCTCGCACTGGGATTGCCCGTGATCTGCCGACAGGCATGGAGATTGGGCCAGGCCAGCAGCCCGATGAACGGACGATCCTGCCCGGTGACCAGCGCGTCCTGCACAACCGGCGTCGCCGCGGCGATCGCATCGGTGCGCAATGAGCCGACGTGCACGAAAGTACCCGTCGTGAGCTTGAAGTCTTCGACCACGCGGCCAGCGAAGATGATGCCCTGCAGCGGATCGTCGGGATCGACGAACACGCCGGCATCGCCGATGCAGTAAAACCCCTCCTCGTCGAACGCCGCCTTGGTGAGTTCAGGCTGGCCAAAGTAGCCCGGCGTGACATTGACGCCGCGCAGCCGCAATTCATATTTCGATCCACACGGCACCATTTTCAATTCGACGCCGGGGAACGGCAGCCCGATCAGGCCGACGCGCTCGGTGTCCCAATAGGTGCCGGTTGACGTCGGCGCGGTCTCGGTCGAGCCCCAGCCGGTATAGAACACGATGCGCTGACCGGTAGCGCGGACCGCCAGCGCCTGCATGCGGTCGTAAAGATCGTCCGGCAGCCGCGCGCCGCCATAGGCCATCAGGCCCAAATTCTTGAAGAAGCTGCGGCACAGCGCCTCGTCCTTCTCCATCGCGGAAGCGAGTGCGGCATAGCCGGCGGGGACGTTGGCGTAATAGGTCGGTGAGACCTCGTGCAAATTGCGGAGCGTCTCCTCGAACTGTCCGGGCATCGGCCGGCCGTCGTCGATATAGAGCGTGCCGCCGTCGATCAGCACCGGGTTGAACAGCGCGTTGCCGCCCATGGTATGATTCCAGGGCATCCAGTCCAGGTAAGTGGCAAGCGGCCCGTTGGGATCGCGCGGCCGCACCTGCATCATCATCGCCGCATTGGCGCACATCATCTCCTGGGTGTTGATGACAGCCTTGGGCATGCCGGTCGATCCCGAGGTGAACAACAATTTGCCGACGGTCTCCGGCGTGATCTTGGCGATCGACTCCTTGACGTCATCAGTCACCGGCGTCGCGGCGAGATCGGCAAAGGCAATGCTCTTGATGCTTTCGCAGGGACGCGCGACGTGAATGACCGTGACGCCGGCGAGATCGATCGCGTGAAGCGCCTTCTCGAACGCCGGGCCGTCCTGCACCATCACCGCGGCTGGCTTGATCAGGTCGAATAGATATTTCAGTTTGACGTGATCCTGGCTCATCAAGGAATAAGCCGGTGACACCGGCGCTGCCGGCAAGCGCGCCTGCATCGCCGCTTGCGTGATCAGCGCGTGCTCAATCGAATTGCCTGACTGGATCGCAACGGGACGACCCGGCTCAAGACCCAGATTGAGCAATGCTTGCGTCAGCGCATCCACGGTGCGCTTGGCTTCGCCGTAAGACAATTTGCGCCATTGCCGGTCGGCGCCTGCGCGCTGCGCCAGCCAGATGCGCGACGGCGCCTCTTTGGCCCACTTCGCCAATGATGCCGGGATATGCTTCTCGTAGGCCTGAAGCGGAATGCGCGACTTGAGAATGATCACGCCGCCAGGCCGCCGCTCGACCGCGATGTCGCGCTTCAGCCATTCGATCTTGCGAAAGGCCGGCTTCTCCAGCACCGCGGCTGCATTCCCACTCATTATTGCGTCTCCCGGAATTTTTTGGTCCTTTGCGGATCCTTGTCGTTATCGCCTGATATAGACAGGCTTTCGCTTTTCAAGAAAGGCCCTGATCCCCTCGCTGAAATCTTCGGAGCGGCTGCACAGCACCTGATTGCGGTCTTCCATCGCGATCACGGCCTCGATCGAACCGGCATCGACGCTCATATTGAGGCATTCCTTGGACAGCCTTAAGCCCACCGGCGAGGCCGTCATCATCGCATCGACATAGGGTTCGGCGGCAGCATCAAGGCCGCCCTCCTCGACGACCTCGGAGACAAGGCCGACGGCGAGCGCACGCTCGGCGCCGATGAAACGGCCCGTCAGGATCAATTCGGAGGCAACCGACACGCCGACCAGGCGCGGCAGAAAGTAGCTGGTGCCGATGTCGCAGCCGCCCAAGCCCAGCTTGATGAAAGCGCAGTTCATCCGCGCGGATTTGGTGGCGATGCGAATGTCGGCGGCAAGCGCCAGCGCAAAGCCGCCGCCGGCAGCGGCTCCCTGGATCAGCGCGAGGATCGGCTGCGGGCAACGCCGCATCAGCATCACGATGTCGGCGATCCGGCGCTGCGAATCCAAAGACTCCGTCACGCCGGGCGGCTCCTGTTGTCCGGCACGCCGCTGCATCGCGTGCTTGAGGTCGAGGCCGGCGCAGAAGTTTTGCCCCGCGCCCTTCAGTACCACGACGCGCGTCGTGGGATTACGTTGCAAGCTTTGGAAATAGGTGTTGAGAGCTTCAATGAGACCAGGATCGAGCGCGTTCAGGCTCTCCGGGCGATTGAGCGTCACCCGGTCGACCCCGTCATGGTGTTCGATCAGCAGCGGTCGAGTCACGCGCCTACTCCTGCATCCGCCAAATCCGATGCCGATTGCTGCGCCCTCTCCCCCTGTGGGAGAGGGCATCACCGGCGTTAGCCTTACATTCGATGCGGTGAGGGGTTGCCAGCCGGATAGAGACCCTCACCCGTCTTCGCTTCGCGAAGCCACCCTCTCCCTCAAGGGGAGAGGGTAAGTTACCGCGGTGCCATGCGGAAGGCGCCGTCGAGACGGATGGTCTCGCCGTTGAGCATCGGGTTCTCGACCATGTGCACCGCGAGCGCGCCGTATTCGGAGGGTTCGCCAAGCCGCGCCGGATGCGGCACCTGCGCGCCCAGGCTCTTGCGCGCCTCCTCGTTCAAACCCATCAGCAGCGGCGTGAAGAAGATGCCGGGCGCAATCGTATTGACGCGGATCTTTTGACTCGCGAGATCGCGCGCCGCCGGCAGCGTCAGCCCGACGATGCCGCCCTTGGACGCCGCATAGGCGATCTGACCGATCTGGCCTTCATACGCCGCAACGCTCGCGGTGTTGATGATGATGCCGCGCTCTTCGCCGATCGGCTCCGCGGTGACGAGGCGCTCGGCGAACAGGCGCAGGCAATTGAACGTGCCGATCAGATTGACGTTAATGATGCGGGCGAACTTGGCCAGCGGGTAGACGCCGTCCTTGCCGACGACCCGCTGCGATCCGCCGATGCCGGCGCAATTCATCAGCACGCGCGCGATGCCATGCGCGGCTTCCGCCTTGGCAATGGCGGCCTTGACCTGCTCCTCGTCGGTGACATCGGCGTGCAG
This sequence comes from Bradyrhizobium sp., assembly GCA_045811565.1. GTDB lineage: Bacteria > Pseudomonadota > Alphaproteobacteria > Rhizobiales > Xanthobacteraceae > Bradyrhizobium. The sequence goes on along the minus strand of JBJMTR010000493.1, from coordinate 7,764 downwards.
CGCCACGCCCTTGACTTCGGCTGCGACCTTTTCGGCGTTCTCCTTGCTCTGGTCGAGCACGCCGATCCTTGCGCCCTTGGCGGCCATGGCGCGTGCAGTGGCGGCCCCTAAGCCGGAGCCACCGCCGGTGATGATTACGGCAACGTCGTTCAACTGCATTTTTGAGAACCTTTCCTTGGGCGTTTCTTCTCTGGACTTGCGGGTTTTAACCAGGGCGAAATGTTATCCGGCGGCTGCGGCACTTTTTTCGTTTGACGGGTTCAGCATGCCGCCGCAGATCAGCGCTTCCATATGCTTGATGTATTCGCGGCACACTTCGTCGGTGACGGGACCGACGCCCGTCGCGCGCGACATGGCGTGACGGCCAAAGAAGAGATGATCGCAGGCACCGATCAGGCTGGTGTAGAACAACACCGGATCGATCTTCCGGAACTCCCCGGCCTTGATGCCTTCGGCGAGCAGGCGGCGATGAAAATCCAACAGCGGCGCGATAAAGAATTTCGAGACCTCGTCGGCGGATTCCGCGCTGCTTTCATGCAGCAGATAGTGGATCAGCCGGTTCATATACGGGAACTGGTAATAGGCCCGAATGATGCCGGCGATATGCAGTCGTAGTTTCGCGGTCGGCGAGATCGGCTGGGCCAACAGATATTCGAGCTGCGACATCTCGGTGGCGGCGTCGCGCGCCAAGAGCGCCAATAGCAGGCCGTCCTTATTGCCGAAATGATACTTCACCAGCGCGGCGTTGACGCCGGACTTCTGCGCGATATCCGAGAGCGAGACCTCGATCGAGGAGCGCTCGATCATCAGCTCGCTGGCTGCGACCAGCAGCTTGTCGGCAGTGGTATTTTTGCCGGCCTGAAGTCTCGTCGGTACGTTGGTATTCAACCCTGATCCCATCCCTGCCTGCCGGGAAGTCTGGGTCACATAACCCCATGAAGCCGTCGCACTCAAGAGTTAATTGATTGATTGACTAAATCCGGCCGCACCCCTTAAATCCGGCCCAGGTTTCAAAACGCCCCATCCGACAACAATCAGGGAGAACAGACATGGCCGAGGCCTATATCGTCGCCACCGCGCGCACCGCGGGTGGCCGCAAGGGGGGACGCCTCGCAGGCTGGCATCCTGCAGATCTTGCGGCCTCCGTGCTGAACTCGCTGGTCGAGCGCACCGGCGCCGACCCCGCGCAGATCGAAGACGTGATCATGGGCTGCGTGATGCAGGCCGGCGAGCAGTCCAACAACATCGGGCGCAACGCGGTGATGGCCTCGAAGCTTCCCGAGAGCGTGCCCGCGACCTCGATCGACCGGCAATGCGGCTCGTCGCAGCAGGCGCTGCATTTCGCGGCGCAAGCCGTGATGTCCGGCTCGATGGATGTCGTGATCGCGGCCGGCGTGGAATCGATGACGCGGGTGCCGATGGGCCTTGCTTCGTCATTGCCGGCCAAGAACGGCTTTGGCCATTACAAGAGCCCGAACATGGAGAAGCATTATCCGAACATCATGTTCAGCCAGTTCACCGGCGCCGAAATGATGGCGGAGAAATACGGTCTGTCCAAGGATGATCTCGACGAATACTCCTACAACAGTCATCAGCGCGCGATTGCCGCCACCCAGGCGGGCCGCTTCAGGGACGAGATCATCCCGCTGCCGATTACCCGCGCCGACGGTTCGAGCGACACGCACCAGATCGACGAAGGCATTCGCTTCGACGTCAGCCTCGACGGCATCAGGAGCGTCAAGCTGATCGCGGAGAACGGCAAGCACAGCGCGGCCAGCGCCAGCCAGATCTGCGACGGCGCCTCCGGCGTGATGGTCGTCAACGAAAAGGGCCTGAAGTCGCTCGGCGTCAAACCGATGGCGCGGATCCATCACTTGACGATGATGGGCGGCGATCCCGTGATCATGCTGGATGCGCCGCTGCATGCCACCGAGCGCGCGCTGAAGAGGACCGGCATGTCGATCGACGATATCGACCTGTTCGAGGTCAACGAGGCCTTCGCCTCGGTGCCCACCGCATGGCTGAAAACCACCGGCGCCGATCCGGCAAAGCTGAACGTGAATGGCGGCGCGATCGCGCTCGGCCATCCCCTTGGCGGCTCCGGCACCAAGCTGATGACGACGCTGGTCAATGCCCTGAAGCAGCGCAACAAGCGCTACGGGTTGCAGACCATGTGCGAAGGCGGCGGCATGGCCAACGTAACGATTGTCGAGCGGCTGTAAGCGCAGCAACAACAACCGATGTCGTCCCGGCCTTGAGCCGGGACGCATAACCACAAATCGTCGTTATGCGCAGCTGATGCTCCAGCTCGCTTAAAAAATCAAACTGGTGGTTATGGGTCCCTGCTCCCCGTGCGCAATTGCGCACTAGGCAGGGACGACCACGTTGATGTTTTTTGGGATTGCAAATGACCCACCCCTCGGTCCACGCCCGCACCCAGCCCAACAAGATCGCCTATCGGATGGCGGGCAGCGGCAAGGCGATCACCTATCGCGAGCTGGACGAACTCTCGAACCAGGGCGCGCATCTGTTCCGTTCGCTCGGTCTCAATGCCGGCGACCACATCGCCTTCCTGATGGAAAACCGGCTGGCATTCATGGAGATCTGCTGGGCGGCTCAGCGCTCGGGGCTCTATTACACCGCGATCAGCCGCTATCTGACCCAGGATGAGATCGCCTACATCATCAAGGATTGCGGCGCCAAGGTTGTGATTACCTCGCCAAAATGCGCCGAGCAGGTCAAAGGCCTCATCACCGGCGCGCCCGGCGAACCGTTGTTTTTCATGCTCGACGAGCCGCTGCCCGGCTTCCGCTCCTTCGACAAGGAAGCAATCGTCCAGCCGACCACGCCGGTTTCAGACGAGGTCGCCGGCTACGACATGCTGTATTCGTCGGGCACGACCGGGCAGCCAAAGGGCATCAAGCGTGAGAACGAGAAGAAACCGGTCGGCGTGCCGAATCCTTTTCTGAAAATTCTCTGCGCAGATATGTGCGGGATGAATTCGGACAGCATCTATCTGTCGCCGGCCCCGCTCTATCACGCGGCTCCGCTCCGCTTCAACATGATGGCGATCACGTTCGGTGGCACCTCCATTATCATGGAATCCTTCGACGCCGAGGAATTTCTGAAACTGGTCGAGAAGCACAAGGTCACCCAGTCGCAGCTGGTGCCGACGATGTTCGTTCGCATGCTGAAATTGCCCGACGAGGTGCGCGCGCGCTACGACGTCTCGTCGCTGAAAGGCGCGATCCACGCCGCCGCGCCTTGCCCGATCGAGGTCAAGGCGAAGATGATCGAGTGGTGGGGGCCGATCCTGATCGAGTATTATGCCGGCTCCGAAGGCAACGGGGTGACGGTTTCCACCTCGCAGCAATGGCTTGATCATCGCGGCACCGTCGGCCGCGCCGTGGTCGGCAAGGTCAAGATTCTCGACGAGAATGACCTGGAAGTACCGAGCGGGGAGATCGGCATGGTGTATTTTGCGGACGCGCCCGCGTTCGCCTATCACAATGATCCCGAGAAAACCAAACGCGCGTACAATGCAAAGGGCTGGTCGACGCTCGGCGATGTCGGCTATCTCGACGACGAGGGTTTTCTCTATCTCACCGACCGCAAGTCCTACATGATCATCTCAGGTGGCGTGAACATCTATCCGCAGGAGACCGAGGACGTGCTGATCACCCATCCGGGCGTCGCCGACGTCGCGGTGTTCGGCGTGCCGAACGAGGAGATGGGCGAAGAAGTCAAGGCCGTGGTGCAGCCGCACGACATGGCGAAGGCCAGCGAAGAGCTCGAGGCCGAGTTGATTGCGTTCTGCAGAAAGCATCTGTCGCCGATCAAATGCCCCAGGAGTATCGATTTTGAAGCCGAGTTGCCGCGCACGCCGACCGGCAAACTGGTAAAGCGGCATTTGCGCGATCGTTACTGGCCGAAGACCGCGGCGAAGGCGTAGCTTTCTTCCCTTCTGCACCTGGGTAGCAAACCAGAACCTGTACAGCCTGATTGACCTGACGAGGTTGCATTGACGATAGGAGTCTGATCCTCCCGCATCAAAATACGTCGCCAGCAGGGAAGTGGCATTACGTCCATCTCGACACCCCGCCCAATTTTCGGAGCATGTCACCTCGCATCCGTAAACTTCTGAGGCTGCAATGGCGACTGCCGATGTCCGTTCAAACGCCCCTGGGAGGTCTGTTCATCATGATGACCGGAGCGATCGGCCGGTGGTCGGAATGACGCGATTGACCCCGGAGCGACATTGGCGAACTTCGCTAGGCCTATGGCCGCTCCCCAGGAGGCTTGTTCAACAAATCCGGCTACAGCATGATCAAAGTTGTGGACCCGATAGGTTCGGTTCACGCTCAGCTCGGAAAACATTACTATAAAGGTTTGCTATCCATTGACGTCCGCTCGAGGTGATATTGAGATAGCGTATCGCCGTCTGAATTTGCGGGGCGACGTTATTCCAATAAAATTGCGGGTACTTGTAAACGACGTCCGCGGGCGTTTTGTAGCCGAGCTTTTTGTTCAAACCGATTTCATCAAACTCGTAGAACAGCGCATTTGATTTTCTCAGGTAGTTGGGATCACCGAGTTGACCGATAAGATCGGCAGCGCGCAGCAACATACCTTCCTCTTCAATCAGGTCGTCGTTCGAGGATGCTGTGTAGGGAAAGCGCGTATATTCAATTGCTCGGGCAATCCGGCCAGCGTCAACTTCTTCGATGCCGTCGAGACGCTCGGAGACGAACAACTTTGAGCGGTCCACATGATAGGGTGCGAGCGCCGCATCGGATGACCCTCGCGGCAGACGAACCGTACGACCGCTTAGATCTGCGACATAGGACTCGTCGGTATCTCCTTGAACGATTCCGCGCACGTATCCGATGTCATGGGTCAGGCACGCCAAAGTGAAATTCGCATAGTCGACGGCTGTCGTTGGCCGCAACAACATTCGTCCCATTAAGATGTCGTGACCGGCAAGGGTAACGAGCATCGAGTGCTCAATGTTGTGATACAGGGCGTCGCTGTTACCAATGCACTCCAATGTGAGTCTGGCTGCAAAAGGAAGAACTTCAGCCAAGCGGGCATGTGAAGAACCAAACCGATCTCTTGTATCCGAGGTCAGAAACGACGCTAAAGACTGCGCTACCAGTTCTGGAATTGTGATCATGTGAACACCCATCTCAGTGTGCGCCGTGGTCTGGAAAAACTCCGTCGTCGGGGCACAATGATAGCACATCGCTCCTCTCTGTGGCGGCGAACGTCATCTCATCGAACGTCATCTTATGACGAGAAACTGAACCGGTCGGACCGGCGAGGTCGCTCAGTCGGCGTAGCGCGCTCTCTGCGGCTGTGAGCAAGCACTTCCTAAAACGACCCAAAGCTAACGGAGAGTTTCTCCAATGCAGTGAAGGGCCGCTTATCCCCGCGGCTGGCCGCGTGGTTCGGAAGCGGAGCCGATCTCAGCGCGCGGCTACCGTTTATACGCAATGGCGTGCTTGAGGTCGTCGTATTCTCGAGGCAGAGATTTTCCAGCGTTGCCAGGAGTTGTTCGGCCTTCGCGGGCTCGCCAAGCAGCACCATCACTCGGATAAGCCACCAATCAGCCTGAGTCCGCTGGTCGTCCGTCGAAAACTCGAGCGCCCGTGTTTCAGAAAACTTCGCCGTAAACAGACGCTGAACCGCCACCAATTTTGCCAACAAAGTGGCGCAATCTGACAGCTTCTTTGACCGTTCTTGTCGGCCTGTGCCGATCCGACACGGCGGCAGATTGGCGAGCCGGGCCTCCACCTGGCCGCGCGACCACTTCTGCCGCAGCACGATGGCACCGCGCCGATTCTGGCCAACGATGTGGAACGAGTTCTTGCCGATCTCGATGCCGATGACCGCGGGCGAAGTGTCGAGTTTCTGTGACATGGCGTGCTCCTTGTCTTCGGTGCCCCCTGCCAGCATTCGTTGCTGACAGCGCCGGAGCACGGCCCTACTCAATCGATTTCGTCACAGGCAACGACGCCTGTTGGCAACTTTGAGACATGCCGACGGGCTCTGATCATGTCTCCTTACCGAGGAAAACCGGAAGTGACGTGTCGGCGGCCAAAATGACGCGAATAACCCAAAGAGACATCAGACTGAGACCACAAAGAGTAACATCCTCCTTCTGACTGTGATCCGGTTCACATATGGCTTGGGGCGATGTGATAGATTATCGTGCGGACTCTGCCGCGTCCGCACATTGGATTTATGATACAACCAGCCCGGCACCGCTAGTCTAACTTGCCACCACAAACTTCTACAACTAAAGTACGAAGTGGCACGGGACGGCAAGATGCCGGACCTGCATCATCAGGGAGGGCTCTTTAGCCTGACAGATGCCGGCCTGGCCAGTGGAGTGGTCTTTGTGCTGCCGGACCAAGCACGGGCGACGATTACGATTTCGACACCTCCGGCTCTGGTTGAGACGGCCAAGATGCTGATGGCGGTCACGCCGAACGGAATCTAGCGGTGTTACACTCCGTCGCACGTGAGGCGAGGTGTTTTTGGCTTGACGCGAGTTTGGTCGCATCCCGCGAGAAACGACGCGGGCGTTCACGCGGAAGTGGAGCTTTCAAATGGCACGCATGGAGTGGGTCAACGTCACCGGCGATATTTCAATCATCGCTCGCGAGTCGGGAGAGGTTTGGTTTCATACCCCGAAAGGCACGAAAGAAACGGTAGATCCATTCTCGACACCGATGGCCGGTGTCGGCTCGGCGGGCAGCACGGTCGGGCTGCTTGACGGCGCGATAAATCTCGGATTTGCCGGAGTCGAAAAGCGCCTCGCGCGCCCTGACCCGACGATCGCCGGGTATGTCATCGCCCTGGCCGGCGCCTATCATACGTCTGTCGACACGCCTCGAAATCTCCGGCGCGCCGCCGCGCGTTTCAACGAACTGGGGAGGCCCGAGGTCGCCGCCTACCTTGAAGAGCGTGCTCGCGAGGAGACCGGTCACGACCGGCTCGCGCTCAAGGATCTGCGTGCGCTGGGTGTGCCCGGCGAGCGACTCGTCGCCAACTTCATTCCGGAGGGCATCAAGCCGCTCTGCAAGCGCTTCGATGACCTCTGCGTCCAGGATTATCCGATGGGCTGCATCGGCTATTCGTACTGTCTGGAGCGCATCGCCGCGCTCAAGCAGGAGACCGATATCGAGAAGGTGCGGGCGATGTGTCCGGATGACGTCGATGCGACCCGCTTCCTCAGAAGTCACAGCTCCCTCGGAAGCGAGGCCGCTCACGTCGAAGAAACGATACAGTTCGTTGCCTCCCTTCCTGCGAATGACCGTATCAGGGTCGTTCAGGAGACGTATGAATCGGCATTGATTCTGGCGGAGGGGTATAATCACGAGCTTCTCAAATCCGAGGCGGAGATGCTTGAGGAACTTGAGCTGGCGCTCGGAGAGGCGCTCCCGTATCGTCACACTACTTATCCTTTGCACGGCCAAAAACGGGGCTCTCGGCGCGTGGCATGAGCCAATAGCGCGATAGTCATCGCGGTTTGGACAAGGCGTGAGGCACGAGAAACGACGCGCCGGTTCTCCGATAGGGTAGTAGCAGGGCCGCGATTTAAAACGACGCGGCCGCGTGACTGCTCACGATCGGCCGCCATGGTTAGGATGGTAGGGCACCCAGCGCTGGCGTCGTCACGCTAAGCTACAGTTGGTGACCGCCCCGTTGCTGCGCCATGTGACGCCGGCATCGTGCGCCCAGCCGAGATCGCCACCACAT
>JBJMTR010000492.1:0-13139 GCA_045811565.1 Bradyrhizobium sp. | reverse complement strand
GTAATAATAACGCGCCACCAGCGTTCCGCGCAGCAGCGTCTCACAGCTCCGCGAGGAGACGTTCCACCAGCCTTCGGTGGTCCAGCCCTCGGCATCCTTGTAGCCAAGCGCGATGCCGACCCGGCTCGCGGTGTTGTTGCAGAGACGGAAGTCCGCCGCCGCCGGGCTGTTCCACAGGCATGTCACGACCAGCGCGAGAACCGGCATCAGGCCGGCCGTCAGGCGAGCGGAAAAGCGGGAGGGAGAAGCAGGATATTTTGCGATCATGCGGCGAAGCTATATCAAATCATTGACGATTTCGCGTAGCCCGGCGGGACCTGTCAACGGCCGGGAAGCGCGTTTCCCGCGCTACGGAAACCAGGATTCTGCCTGAGATCGAGCTGTTTGCGCGGCGATGTGGCAAAATCTGTGACAATTCCCACCTGATATCAATATGGTGAGCTCTATTTGAACGTGACCTCTCGGAAAACCGGGTCATGCAAAGTGCGGGATGACGGCCATGACGATTGACGACAAAACCAGAACAGAACTTGAAGCCGCGGTCTTCCGGCGCCTGGTCCAGCATCTGCGCAGCCGGACCGACGTCCAGAACATCGATCTGATGAATTTGGCCGGCTTCTGCCGCAACTGCCTGTCCAACTGGATGAAGGAAGAGGCCGATGCGAAGGGTATCGCGGTCAGCAAGGACGAGAGCCGCGAGGCCGTCTACGGCATGCCCTATGAGACCTGGAAAGCGAAATTTCAGGGCACCGCCAGCCCCGAGCAGCTGGCCGCGATGAAAAAGGCCCAGAGCGGGCATTAGAGCTTCACTGCACAGCCAACGTGACGTCATTCCGGGATAGTGCGTTAGCACTAGACCTCAGACGCGCAATCGCGCATCGGGGAATATCGAGATTCTCCGATGTGCAATTGCACATCGCAGTTCGCCTCGCATCGCCCCGGAATGACGGTCGCGGATAGGCTCGCCTTTCTCCTGTGGGCGCGCTGTGGATGATTGCGATGTTTCCTTGACGCAGGCCGTCCCAAACTTGAGGGTCATTTTCGAGAAAGAAAAGCGCCGCACCGCAAACGTGCGGCGCTTGATCTTTCAGCGTCAACAATCAGTTCCCTTCAGGAGTACCCGATGGCCACCTCCGCCGCCGCCGTCAAGGAAGAGCCCGCGACGAAATTTGCAAAAGACCAGCTCAAGGCCATCATCGAGCGGATCGAGCGGCTGGAAGAAGAAAAGAAGACCATCTCGGATGATATCCGCGACGTCTATGCGGAGGCCAAGGGCAACGGCTTCGATGTCAAGGCGCTGCGTACCATCGTCCGCCTGCGCAAGCAGGACGCCAACGAGCGCGCCGAGCAGGAAACCATCCTGGAAACCTACATGCAGGCGCTGGGGATGCTGTGAGATTGACGATGCGGTCATACGCGAAGCGCGTCTTCGCTGGATGACCCGCGTATCCATCTCTTCAAAAAAGTTCATGTGAAGTGATGGATCGCCGGGTGCCCGGACGATCTGGCGTTACCGCAGCGCTGCCGTGCGCAGCACGAACGACGTGGTGCCAAGCGTCGCGGTGGCGGAGCCGGTGAAGCGGTCGCAGCTCATTCCCATCATCGGATCGTCCGAGAACGACATCGTGATCGCGGATAGCGGCTTCACGAAATAAGCGCGCATTACGGTCAGGTCGGTATCGCCCAATACCGTCGTGAACAGCGAGTTGCTCGCGCTCGGCGCCAGCATCACGACGCGCATCCAGACATCATTGCCGCGGGCGGCGGCAATGCGGGTCGATGTCGCGATTACGCTGCCTTGGCCTTGCGGCCCCTTGGCGACGATGGTGTTGATCTCGTTGGCGGCGGCACCGGCGGTGCGCGGCGCCGGCCGGACGCTACGCGGGATCGGCGCAGAAGCTGTGACGACGTTCGAGCGGTCAACGGGCGAGGCGTCGGCCGGTGCATAGGCCAGCGCCCTGTTGAAGTTTTCCGAGACGCTGGCGGTCGATTGCGGATCGGCGGCGATAACTGCCTCACGTGTCCTAAGCGCGGCGATCTGTGCCGCGGTCGCCTGCTTCGGCATTGCAGCCTCGTCGCCCCAGAAGCCGCGCGCATTGATGATATCGGCCGGCGTCTGCGGCTTCGCCTCGGCTTTGTCACCGGCAGCCGACTGTTTCGGCTTTGGCGCCGGGACGATCTGGGCGTCAGCCGAAGCCAGCTGAAGGGTCGCCGCGATCTGCGGCTTCGAGCGCGGCATCGGCACCGGATCTGCGGATTTCGCCGGTGCTGCGGCAGCTACCACGCTGGCCGGCGCGGCTTTCGCGTTTACGACGGGAGCGGCGCCTTCCTCATCGTCATCGTTCGACTTGCTCTTGAACAGAGCGGCCAGGAAATTCGTTTTACGGACTGACGAAGCTTCGTCGCCATTGCCGCGCTTCTCGATGTCGGCACGGGCGAGCTCAAATCCTTTCAACGGACTACCGTCCGAGGGGATGTGCACGGTGCGGCCGTCCGGGAACACCTTGGCAAGCTGGTCGTGGGTCATGCGCGGCCAGTGGCGGATGCTGCCGGTATCGAGATGGACAAACGGCGATCCCGACGTCGGATAGAAACCGACACCGCCGCGCTGCAGCCGGAGGCCGGCGTAGCGGATCTGCTCCAGCGGCACGTCCGGAATAGAAAAGTCCATCGCATGGCCGAGCATGTGCTGGCTGAAGCGCGCCACGCCCGAGGAGCGGCGGCGGAGCATGGCGTTGGTGGCGGGAGAACGGTAGGAGGAGATGATATTGACGGGCTTCTTGCCGTCGACGTCGCGGTAGACTTCCCAAAGGATGTCGAACAGGCGACGATCCATCGTGGTTTGTTCCTGGGTGCGCCAGTCGCGGAGAAAGTGATTGAGCTGTTTCAGCCCTTCTTCGTCGTAGCGCCCGTTGCGCTTGAAGGTGACGGTTAAGTCTTCGTCGGAATGGGTATGGTGGAAAGACAGCGTGCGGGTTTCATTCAGTGCAGTCGCGTCGTGAACCGATCCGGCTCCCGCAAAGAGCAATAGCGAAGTCAGGCCGATTCGATATCCGGCCTTGGGTAGCGACAGCGCATTGAATTGGCGTGCGAGGACAGCCAGCACTTATGAGCCCACCCAGTCGACGAGCGTTCAACTCTCTCGTTCGCGTGACCCCGCGCGAAACACGGTGAACGCTTTCTTAAAGCGGGAGGGTTAACCGAGGTTTACCATCCCGCCCCCAAGTCGCGCTTAACCTAATCTGCCGACTGTGGCGAAAACGTGCTCTGTCCCAACCGCGATGGATAGTGGTTAATGTAAACGATCTCGTTTGCGAGACGAGATCGTTGATTTTGCTTAAAAATTTAGGCTGATGCGAAGCCCGGGGATTAACGGGTAAACCGCGGCTGGCCGCGCCGGCCGATCGGTGCAGGAGGCACCGGCGGTCCTCCGAACAGCCGCTCGAAGAACGACAGGCCAGAACCAGAATAGGTGTTCTCGCTCGCGACGCTCACGCCAGCCGGCAGGCTGCTGCCGGGCGGGCGCGAGTAACTCGGCTGCGAGTGCGCCACCACGTTTTCCAGATCGCGGTTGCGGTTGTTCTTGAGCAGCGCCAGCATGGCCGCATCGCGCCCGTAGAGATCCTTGCGGAAGTGCAGCTTGCCGGCGTCGTCCACGAACGCGGTCTGGTAGGTGATGTTTACCGGGATCGGCGTCGGGAATTTCAGGTCGATCTCGCTGTGGCCATACATGCTGCGGATCTTCTCCGGCGTGTATCGCTCGTTCGGCATCGTGATGTTCAGCAGCACGGATGCGTACTGATCGGGGTTCTGCACCCGCATGCAGCCATGGCTGAACGCGCGCTCTTCCTTGGCGAACAGATGCTTGTCCGGCGTGTCGTGCTGATAGACCAGGAACTTGTTCGGGAAGTTGAAGCGGATGCGGCCGAGCGCATTGGCTTCACCCGGCGGCTGCGAAATGTGAATGCTCCCGTCGCGGGATTGTTCGAGCCGCAATCCCATCCGCTGCAGCACGGTCGGATCCTGCTGCAGGGCAGGCAGATATTCGTTGTAGATGATCGACGGCGGCACGTTCCAGGTCGGATTGACCGTGATGAACTTCATGGTTTCGGTCAGAAGCGGCGTGGCGTGAATGCCCGGCTTTCCGGTCACCACCCGCGTGCTCCAGGCCGGTGCACCATTCTGCATCACCTTGAGGGTGAAGTCGGGGATATTGAGAATGACATAGGCGTTACCGAGCGACGGCGCGCCGAGCTGACGCGGCAGCCAGCGCCAGCGCTCCATATTGACGATCACGGTGTCAATCTGCTTGTCGCGCTTCGGGCTGTTCAGCGCCTTGACAGTGCGATCGTCAAGAACGCCGGTGGCCTTGAGCTCGACGCTCTCCTGGAATTTGCGCACGGCCTCGGCGACCTTGGCGTCGTAACTGATGTCATCGGCGTTCTCGGAAATACCGAGCTTGGCGCGCAGTTGCGGCACGCGCGGATCTTCGGGCGCGACCGCCGGCCGCTTCTTCGTGCCCGGTTTGAAGGCAAGCGGCGGACCTTCCGCAATCTGAATCACCGCGCCGTCGCCCTGGCCGCGCAATTCGGCGAGCTTCGCCTTGAGCTCACGATAGAGCTTGTGCGGCGGGTTGTAGCTATCCAGCGCGGCGGAGGCATTCTTCGCGGTCGTGACGTTCATCAGCACTTCCGACGGATCGGTCGGATGGTCTGGATAGAGAATATCGGCGCTGACCTGCGACCAGTGCAAGCGGCCGCTCTGCGCCTGACGTGCATAGTCCAGCATGCTGGCGGCCAATTTCAGCTCGGCATCGGCCAGCGCGTCCGATGAGGTGGCAGCGGCGAACTCCGGCACCGGATAGTCGGATGGGTTGAGGCCTTCGGCGGCGGCGTCTTTCAGACGCGCAATCACGCCTTTGCCGGTATCGGTCAGCTTGCCGGCCTGTGTAAATACCGGTGCGTAGTCGCGCGACGAGTAGAATTTCTCGACCGCCGCGCGTTCAGTTTTGCGGTCGAAATAGCGCAGCGATTTTCCGCCGAGCGCTTCGCGCAATTTATCGGCGACCGGCTGATCTTCTGCCGGAACGGTGCTCACAGCCTTGACCGGCTCCTTGGCGGGTTCTGCGGCCGGGGCGGTAGCGGTTGCAGGAGCCGGTGCGGCCGGCGCCACCGTCGCCGCATCGTTCTTGGCGGCGTCGTTGGCTTTGGGTTCAGCGGCGGGAGCGGTGACGATCTCGGCCGGCTTGGTCTCCGAAGCTTTGGTGTCCGAAGACTTGGTCTCCGAAGCCTGGTTCTCCGAAGGCTTGGTCTCCGAAGACCTGGTCTCCGAAGTTTCGACCGCTTTCACGGCCGTATCGGGCGCCTTCCGCTTCTCGGTTACCTCAGCGGCATCGGGCACCGACGCGGTTGAGTCCGTCTTGAAATCGCTGGCGGTCGGGGGCGGGACGTTCGCAGGCTCGGGACGCGGGATTGCCGCATCGATCGCGAGTTCTGCGGCGCTGGCGCGCGGCGCATCCGACTGAGCTGCCAGCGCTGAGGTCGCGGACACCGTAAGCAAGGTTGCCGCGACGGCCATCAGCACGCGGTCAAATCCTCTACGGCCCTTCGAACAGTCACGCATCGTCACACCCCCTTGGGCGAGGCTGCCCCGGCATGGGAACAGTCTCCTGTAATTATCGGTCATAGCTTGCGCGGAAGCGCCGGCCTCACTCGATCCAAACTCAGTACGCCTGCACGCAACTGATCACACGCAGACGATACATGGGCCCCATTCATGCAGCCAGCTCCATGCGGGGCAACTCACGATATACTGACCTCGAACTGCCCATTTTATTTCGGGCTGCGCGTTTTGCCATGCACCACCACATTTGTCTGTCACCGCCAAGCCACGGTTCAAAGGTTCCGGCATTTGCTAGCGTTGCCTGCGCTGCAACTAGCTAACGCCCATCCACTCAATTCGTGCCGTTCGCGTCATCGGCTGGGTTATTGGCCGCGGCCTCGTCGAGCTTGCGATAGAGCGTCGAGCGGCCGATCTTCAACCTGCGCGCGACCTCCGACATTTGTCCGCGGTAATGCGAGATCGCGAAGCGGATGATCTCGTTCTCCATCTCCTCGAGTGGCCGCACTTCTCCGGCGCCTGTCAGCAGCGCGAGAGTGCCGGCGCTCGATAACGGTGCGATAGGTATTTCATTACCGGAAACCATAGCGGGTGCCGTGGAGGGCGCGACGATCAGCGGCTCGCCGTGCTGCGAACGGGAATCAGCGACGGTATGCGCGGCGACCTGCGGGAAATCGGCCAGTCCAAGCTGATCGCCCTCGCTCATGACCACGGCGCGATACACGGTGTTCTCAAGCTGGCGGATATTGCCTGGCCAATCGAGCCGCGAAAGATGCACCATCGCTTCGCCGCTGATGCCGGTGATGCTGCGGTTTTCCTCGGCGCAGAATCGGGCGAGGAAATGGCGCAACAGATGCGGGATGTCTTCGCGCCGCATCCGCAAGGGAGGAATCGTCAAGGGCAACACATGCAGGCGGTAAAACAGATCCTCGCGGAACGCTCCGTTCTTCACGAGGTCAAGCAGCTTGCGATTGGTCGCTGAGACGATGCGCACATCGACCTTTACCGGCTTGCGCCCCCCGACCGCCTCGACTGTGCCTTCCTGCAGCGCGCGAAGCAGTTTTACTTGCGCCGCCAGCGGCAATTCGCCGACCTCGTCGAGAAACAGCGTGCCGCCGGTGGCTTCGACGAACTTGCCCATGTGACGTTCGGTGGCGCCGGTGAAGGCGCCTTTCTCATGACCGAACAGGATCGACTCCACGAGATTGTCGGGGATCGCTCCGCAATTCACCGCCACGAACGGCTTTGACTTGCGCTCGCCGCTGCCGTGGATGGCGCGGGCGAACAATTCCTTGCCGACGCCGGATTCGCCCTCGATCAAGACGGGGATCGTTGAGCTGGCGGCCTTTTGCGCGGTGCGCAGCACGCCCGCCATGGCCTCGCTGCGGGTGATGATATCGGCAAAGGTCAGCCGACCTTCGCGGCTGTGACGGATGCGCTGCAATTCGCCTTTCAGCGCCGAAGTGTTGAGCGCATTGCGCAGCGAGACCTGCAGCCGTTCGAAGCCAACCGGCTTGACCACGAAATCCTGGGCACCGGCGCGCATCGCCGAGACCACATTGTCGATGCCGCCATGGGCGGTCTGCACGACAACGGGGACGCTTACGCCTGCCTCACGCATTTTTGCGAGCACACCGAGGCCGTCGAGCCCGGGCATGACGAGATCGAGCACGACCGCATCGATCGCCTGCGCGTCCGGCGCGGTCAGGAGCGCGATGGCCGCATCGCCGCTATCCACGACCAGGACCTCATAACCGCATTTCTGCACCATGTTTTCAACCAAACGACGCTGTACTGCGTCGTCATCGGCAATCAAAATGGTGGCAGCCATGGTCTTCCCCGCGCGTTACGACTATCTGTCTCGAATCGGGGCACTCTCGCCGATGCCGATTAACGCACTCTTAAACGTTGCCAGACCGCTCGCATGCCGCCGGCGTTTCGATTGAACACAGGTTTTGAACAAGATGACCTCGCGCACTTCTTCCGCTCTCCGCAAACAATCCGTCCAACGCAAATCGATCGCCAAGAAACCCATGAAGAGATCCGTGAAGAGGTCCGTGGCGAAATCCAGGACGCAATCCCCGGCCACATCCAAGGCCGGCAAACTGCCGGTATGGAATCTGGCCGATCTATATGCCGGCATCGACGCGCCCGAAGTCGCGCGTGATTTACAGAAGATGGACGCCGATTGCGTCGCGTTTGAGACAGACTACAAAGGCAAACTTGCGGAACACACGGCAGGGGAAGACGGCGGACGATGGCTCGCCGAGGCTGTAAGGCGCTACGAGGCGATCGACGACCTCGCGGGGCGCTTGGGCTCGTACGCCGGTCTGGTCCACGCCGGCGATAGCGTCGATCCCGCGATCTCGAAGTTTTATGGCGATGTCTCCGAGCGGCTGACCGCGGCATCGGTACATCTGTTGTTTTTCGCGCTCGAACTTAACCGCGTCGACGACGACGTGATCGAGCGCGCGATGCAGATGGCGGAGCTCGCGCACTACCGGCCGTGGATCGAGGACCTGCGCAAGGACAAGCCGTACCAGCTCGAGGATCGCGTCGAGCAGCTCTTCCACGAAAAGGCCCAGAGCGGCTATGCCGCCTGGAACCGGCTGTTCGACCAGACCATCTCGGGACTGCGGTTCAAGGTCGGTGGAAAAGAGCTGGCGATCGAGCCGACATTGAGCCTGTTGCAGGACCGCGCGCCGGCAAAGCGCAAGGCGGCAGGTCAAGCACTGGCGAAAACCTTCAAGGACAATGAGCGCACCTTTGCGCTGGTCACCAACACGCTGGCCAAGGACAAGGAAATCTCCGACCGTTGGCGTGGATTCCAGGACGTTGCCGATTCCCGGCATCTGAACAATCGCGTCGAGCGCGAGGTGGTCGACGCGCTGGTCGGCTCGGTGCGCGCAGCCTATCCAAAACTGTCGCACCGCTATTACGCGTTGAAGGCGGGCTGGTTCAGGAAGAAGAAACTCCCGCACTGGGATCGCAATGCGCCGCTGCCTTTTGCCGCAAGCGGCACCATCGCCTGGCCGGAGGCCCGCAACATGGTGCTGTCGGCGTATCGCGGATTTTCGGCGGAGATGGCCTCGATTGCCGAACGGTTTTTCACCGATCGCTGGATCGATGCGCCGGTACGCCCCGGAAAAGCGCCGGGCGCGTTCTCGCATCCGACCACGCCGTCGGCGCACCCCTATGTGCTGATGAACTACCAGGGCAAGCCGCGCGACGTGATGACGCTCGCCCATGAGCTCGGCCACGGCGTGCATCAGGTGCTGGCGGCCAGGAACGGCGCGCTGATGGCGCCGACACCGCTGACGCTCGCGGAAACCGCAAGCGTGTTCGGCGAGATGCTGACCTTCAAGCGGCTGCTGGCCCAGACCAGGAATCAAAAGCAGCGCCAGGCGCTGCTCGCCGGCAAGGTCGAAGACATGATCAACACCGTGGTGCGGCAGATCGCGTTCTATTCATTCGAACGCGCGGTTCACACCGAGCGGAAGAACGGCGAGTTGACCGCGCAGCGGATCGGCGAAATCTGGCTCGGCGTGCAAGGCGAAAGCTTGGGGCCCGCGATCGACATCCGGCCGGGATATGAGAATTTCTGGATGTACATCCCGCACTTCATCCATTCGCCGTTTTACGTGTACGCCTATGCGTTCGGCGATTGCCTGGTGAACTCGCTCTACGCGGTTTACGAACACGCGGCCGAGGGCTTTGCCGAGCGCTACCTGGCGATGCTCGCGGCCGGCGGCACCAAGCATTATTCCGAGCTGCTCAAGCCGTTCGGGCTCGATGCCAGGGATCCCAAATTCTGGGACGGAGGGCTGTCAGTGATCGCCGGCATGATCGACGAACTGGAGACGATGGGCTGAGGCTGGACGGTAAAACATTTGTTGAACGTAACAAAAGGCCGCGTTATACATTCTGTATAACGGAATTCGTGGGATGAACGAACGGTCGAAAAATGCTCCCGACGCCTGTGGCCAGGTCGTCGGGACCGTGGAAATAAAAAAGATCGGCAATTCTTCAGGCATCATTCTCCCGAGGGATGTGCTTGCCCGAATGCATGTCAGTGTCGGCGATAAGCTCTATGCGACGCTGACTCCGGGTGGCGGGTTTCGTTTAACCCCTTACGATCCAGATTTCGAGAAGGCGATGGAAGTCTCGCGGCGTGGCATGAAGCGCTACCGCAATGCCTTGGCCGAGCTCGCTAAGTGAGCGAGCCGTTTTGGCTCACCCGCCAAATGATTGTTGCGATCCATGACGAGCAGCTTGCGATCCACGGCGGCGCGAGCGGATTGCGCCACGAGGGCATGCTGGAATCGGCGCTCGACTGGCCAAAAAATAAATGGTCCCACGGACCGGCTGAACTGGCCGAATTGGCCGCAGCCTATGCCTTCGGCATCGCGCGCAATCATCCCTTTGTCGATGGCAACAAACGCAGTTCCCTGCTTGCCTTGTATACCTTTCTCGGCGTTAACGGCATTGACTTTGATGTGCCGGAAGCGGAGGCCGCCGCCATGATCCTCGCCCTCGCCGCCGGCGACGTGTATGAAGAGGGCCTGACCCGCTGGATCCGGGACAATTGGCCTTCCGAATGACCTAATAGGCAGGGCGCCGTTGCCCTGCATTCGGCTTTGCGCTAATGGCTCGCCGGAAACGAATATTGTCTGGGGACACCGATGGCAGAGCATAACGAAGTGGCCTACACGACCGCCGACGGCAACGATTACGCGGCCCATGAGCAGACCTACGAAGGGTTTATCACGCTGGTGAAATACGGCACCGTCGCAGTCGCCATCATCCTTATTCTGATGGCCTTCTTCCTGGTCTGATCCATCCTCGGCTGCGCCGCCAGCGCCGGCGGTGATCAGAAAATTTGCACCTGACCCGGTTGCAAAACCGGTATTCAACCTGGCGAAAATAACGCTAGTTTGCTCACGCGCGCGCTCCCCGCGCCGCCGGAGGCCCCATGAAGATTGCCGTTGCCAAGGAAATCGATCCGTCCGAGCCGCGGGTCGCCGCTTCTCCCGACACCGTGAAGAAATTCAAGGCGCTTGGCGTCGATGTCGCGGTCGAGCCTGGCGCGGGCATCAAGTCGGGCCTCCCGGACCAGGAATTCACCGCGGCGGGCGCCACCGTGAGCGCCGATGCGCTCAAGGACGCCGATATCATCATCAAGGTGAAGCGGCCCGAGGCTTCCGAGCTTTCAAAATACAAGCGCGGTACGCTGGTGATCGCCATTATGGATCCCTATGGCAATGACGCCGCGCTAAAGACGATGGCGGACGCCGGCATTTCGGCGTTTGCGATGGAATTGATGCCGCGCATCACCCGCGCGCAGGTGATGGACGTGTTGTCCTCGCAGGCGAACCTCGCCGGCTATCGCGCCGTGATCGAGGCGGCCGAAGCTTTCGGCCGCGCATTTCCAATGATGATGACCGCGGCCGGTACTGTGACCGCGGCAAAGGTCTTCGTGATGGGCGTCGGCGTCGCCGGCCTGCAGGCGATCGCGACCGCCCGGCGGTTAGGCGCCGTCGTCACCGCGACTGACGTACGCCCCGCGACGAAGGAGCAGGTCGAAAGCCTCGGCGCCAAGTTCCTCGCGGTTGAGGATGAAGAATTCAAGAACGCGCAGACCGCCGGCGGCTACGCCAAGGAAATGTCCAAGGAGTATCAGGCCAAGCAGGCTGCGCTGACCGCCGAGCACGTCAAGAAGCAGGACATCGTGATCACGACCGCGCTGATCCCGGGCCGCCCGGCGCCAAGGCTCGTCAGTGCCGAGATGGTCAAGTCGATGAAGCCGGGCTCGGTGCTGGTGGATCTCGCCGTCGAGCGCGGCGGCAATGTCGAAGGCGCCAAAGCGGGCGACCTCGTCGAGGTCGATGGCGTCAAGATCGTCGGCTACACCAATCTCGCGGGCCGCGTCGCGGCATCGGCCTCGGGACTTTATGCGCGCAACCTGTTTTCGTTCATCGAGACGCTGATCGACAAGACGAACAAGGCACTCGCGGTGAACTGGGATGACGAATTGGTGAAAGCCACCGCGCTGACCAAGGACGGCGCCGTCATTCATCCGAATTTCCAGCCGAACTGATCAGGAGAGAAGCCATGGAGCATATCGCGCAGGCCGTCGATCCCTTCGTCTTCCGGCTGTCGATTTTCGTGCTTGCGGTGTTTGTCGGCTATTTCGTCGTGTGGTCGGTGACCCCGGCGCTGCATACGCCGCTGATGTCGGTGACCAATGCGATCTCCTCGGTGATCGTGGTCGGTGCGCTGCTTGCGGTCGGCGTCGGCATGATCTCGAGCGGCAGCGGCTGGGCGCGCGGCTTCGGCTTCGTCGCGCTGGTCTTCGCCTGCGTCAATATCTTCGGCGGGTTCCTTGTCACGCAGCGCATGCTGGCGATGTACAAGAAGAAAGTTAAGTGAGCGGCGTGCACCTCGTGGTGACAAAGACAATGGGGGCCTGAGATGAACGCCAATCTGTCTGCAATCCTGTATCTCGTGGCGGGTGTGCTGTTCATCCTGTCGCTGCGCGGGCTGTCGAGCCCCGCTTCGTCCCGCCGAGGCAATCTGCTCGGCATGATCGGCATGGGAATCGCGATCGCCACCACGCTCGCCAGCCATCCGCCGGCTGACGGGATCGCCTGGCTGTTGGTCGTGCTCGGCGTCGCGATCGGCGGCAGCATTGGCGCGGTGATCGCACGACGGGTGCCGATGACCTCGATGCCGGAGCTCGTTGCTGCCTTCCACTCGCTGGTCGGCATGGCCGCGGTGCTGGTGGCGGCCGGCGCGTTCTATGCGCCGGAAGCCTTCGACATCGGGACGCCCGGCAACATCCACACGCAGAGCCTCGTTGAAATGTCGCTCGGCGTCGCCATCGGCGCGCTGACGTTTACCGGCTCGGTCATCGCCTTCCTGAAACTCTCCGCGCGCATGAGCGGCGCGCCAATCATTCTGCCCGCTCGGCATGTCATCAACATTGCACTCGGCATTGCGCTGGTGGTTTGCATCGTTGGCCTCGTGCTGACTGGAAACGCGGTCTACTTCTGGCTGATCACCATCATTGCGCTGGTGCTCGGCGTGCTGATGATCATCCCGATCGGCGGCGCCGACATGCCGGTGGTGATCTCGATGCTCAACTCCTATTCCGGCTGGGCCGCCGCCGGCATCGGCTTCACGCTCGGCAATTCGGCGCTGATCATCACCGGCGCGCTGGTCGGCTCGTCGGGCGCGATCCTGTCCTACATCATGTGCCACGCGATGAACCGTTCCTTCATCTCGGTCATCCTCGGCGGCTTCGGCGGCGAGACGGCGGCCGCAGGTGGCGGCACCGGCGAGCAGAAACCGGCCAAACTGGGGTCGGCCGACGACGCCGCATTCATCATGAAGAACGCGCAGAAGGTGATCATCGTGCCGGGCTATGGCATGGCGGTGGCGCAGGCTCAGCACGCGTTGCGCGAGATGGCCGACAACCTCAAGAAGGAAGGCGTCGAGGTCAAATACGCCATCCATCCGGT
>JBJMTR010000491.1:0-14626 GCA_045811565.1 Bradyrhizobium sp. | reverse complement strand
TTCCTCGCTATGATGGCCATAGGGGAAGAACGCGTCGTCGGCGACATACACGTAATGCGCATCGGGTCGGGCGGCGACGATTTCACGCAACACGGTGAGACCGCCAAGGCCTGAATCGAACACGAGAATCGTTGCGGGACCTGCCACGCCGCAATCCTAGCCGATCATCGGTTACGATTCAGTTGTTTTGATCGGAGGGGCGGATTGCTTGTTGCGCCGCCGCGGGCCGCGCCGGTAATTTGGAGGGATTGGGCGGTGATCCACCTCGCGGCCGTGACGTGGCATCACCTCGTCAGGCGGGGTCGCGTCGCCGGGCGCATGATCGGAGCGCGCCGCGCCGATTGCGCGGTTTAGAATTTCTCCAATATAGACCTTCTCCAACATAAGGCGCGGTTTTTCCCCTTCACGGGATAGCTGTCGGCATCGTATGGCATCACTCCTATCTTCGGCCCTCATTGAAAGAACTCTCATGTCCGTTGCGCCAATGTTTTCCAAGGCAACATTGCTTGCTGCTCTCGCTGTTGTGTCGGTCGCGGCCGCTGGCCCGGCGAACGCGCAAAGCGCGACCGAAATTCAATTGAGCTACAAGGACAAGAAATTCGATCCGGCCGAGATCAGCGTATCAGCCAATACGCCGATCGTGATCAAGTTGAAGAACCTCGACGCCAAGCCGATGGAATTCGAAAGCAAGACGCTCAAGGTCGAGAAGGTGGTTGCCGGCAGCAGCGATGCCACCATCAACGTGCGCGCACAGAAGCCCGGCCGCTACGAGTTCTTCGACGAATATAACGAGAAGGTCGCGCGCGGCGCGCTGGTGGTAAAGTAGAAAGGACGTCGTGATTGCCGCACTGATCATCGTTTTCCGCGAAGTCTTCGAGGCCGGCCTGATCGTCGGCATCGTGCTTGCGGTCACGCGCACGGTGGCGCAGCGCAATCGATGGGTTGCCGGCGGGGTGCTCGCAGGCGTCCTGGCCGCCTGCGTCGTTGCGGCGTTTGCCGGTGCGTTGTCGAATCTGTTCGCCGGCATGGGGCAGGAGCTGTTCAATGCGGCCATCCTCATTGTGGCCGTGGTGATGCTCACCTGGCACAATGTCTGGATGGCGCGTCACGGCAGCGAACTGGCCGGTGAACTTGCGGCGGCCGGAAGGGCAGTGGTCGACGGATCGAAGTCGCTGCTCGCGCTCGCCGTCGTGGTTGGCGTCGCGGTGCTGCGCGAGGGCAGCGAGGTGGTGCTGTTCCTCTACGGGGTGCTTGCCGGCGGCGATAGCGGCTGGAGCGTGGCGCTCGGCGGCTTTGGCGGGCTCGCCCTCGGCGCGCTGGTTTGCATGCTGACCTATTTCGGCCTGGTTCGCATTCCGACGCGCACGTTGTTTGCGACGACCACCGTGCTGATCGCGCTGCTCGCCGCCGGTATGGCGGCGCAGGCGGCGGCTTTCCTGGAAAAGGCCAACTGGCTGACAATGATGGATACCGTGGTCTGGGACAGTGGCTGGATCCTGTCAGATTCCAGCTTCCTCGGCCGCGCGCTGCACACTTTGATCGGCTACACAGATCAGCCAACCGCGATGCAGCTCACTGTCTATCTTGCGATCCTGTTGCTGACATTCGTGCTGATGCGGCTTTATGGTCCGCCCGTGCGGACGCCGGCGCCGGCGCGCGGCTGACGCGCGATTCGAACGGACCGCGGAATCGTTTCTGCCTTCGGCCGGTCGCTGGGGCCCGTCGTCTTCTCTCTCCCTCTGATTGCAGCTTGCCTTGACGGCAATTTCAGGCAAGCATGCCGCTTTTGAGGCATCTGGGGGCGCGGGCGTCCATGTCGAAAAATATTGTTTTGCTGTCCGACGGGACAGGAAATAGTTCGGCGAAAATTTTCAAGACCAACGTGTGGCGCCTCTATCAGGCGCTCGATTTGATCGACCCCAACAAGCAGGTCGCATTTTATGATGACGGCGTCGGAACGTCATCATTCAAATGGTGGGCAGCCTTCACCGGCATCTTCGGCATCGGTCTGAAGCGAAACATACTGGACATCTATTGCTTTTGCTCCCGCAACTACAAGCCGGGCGATCGAATCTTCGGCTTCGGCTTCAGCCGCGGTTCGTTCACCATCCGCGTTGTTGCCGGGTTCATCGCCACCATTGGGCTCGCCCCTTACGACCACAACGAAGACGAGCTGAGGGCGAAGGCGATCATCGCGTATCGCCAATACCGCAAGCGGGGAACCGCCAAGACGATGGCGCGCTACCACCTGCATGCGCTGCGCGCCATTCGTGACTTCTTCAGCGTTCACCTGATAGGTAAACCGCGCTTCGAAGACATCGCGTTCGTGCCGGTCGAAAAGATCGAGTTTGTTGGCGTATGGGATACCGTAGATGCCTATGGTGGGCCGATCGAAGAGATCGTCCGGGCTATCGACTACTGGTATTGGCCGCTGTCGCTGCCCGATCGGTTCATGAACGCAAAGATTCAGCGCGCATGCCATGCGCTCGCGCTCGAAGATGAACGCGACGCCTTCAAACCGGTGCTATGGGACGAGCGTTACGTCAAAAGCCCCAATGGTCTGGTTCCGATGAACCAGAATTGGGCACCGCCGCGCGCTGCGAACCGGGAGTTGGCCGCCATCGACCAGGAGCGCATGAGCCAGGTCTGGTTTGTCGGCGTTCATTCGGATGTCGGCGGCGGCTACCCGCAAGACGGGCTCGCCTACTTCACCCTCGACTGGATGATCGACCGGGCCAGGATCTACCAGCTCAAGCTGCTGGACGAGCAGGCCAGGCAGCTTGCGTCGGAAGTTGACCGGTTCGACAAACTCAATGACTCCCGGCACGGTCTTGGTTCGTACTATCGCTACAAGCCGCGCAAACTCGCCGATATCTACAGCCTGCCACCGTACCGGCTATCGCTGAAGGAAGATTGGCGGCATATCAAGCGACTCTTCCTCGGGTTGACCGATCCGCAGCACGAGGTTGCTCGTCAGCTTGCCGGCGGCGTGCAACTGCTTCCAATTCCGGACCCGAAGATTCACGACGCCGTATTCGAACGGGTCGACGTCTGTACCGACGGCTACGCTCCGATTGTCATTCCGAAGGGCTATGACGTCACCGACAAGACAGGTGCGATCCGCGGCAACAGCCGCGAGACGTCCGACGAGGCGCTCTGGCGCTGGCGCCGCCAGGAGCAGGTGTGGGATTTGGTCTGGAAGCGGCGCGTCGTCTATTTCGCCAACATGTTCGGCCTGCTGTATCTGCTATGCCTGCCGATCTTCCAGCACTACCGTCCGGGACTTGGCGCCGGAAGTCCCTTCGCGTTTCTCGTCCCGATCGTCGATGCTGCCGCGAACTATTTGCCCAATCTTCTAAAACCCTGGTTCGACGCGTTCCGAGAAGCTCCCGAGCGGCTATTTGCGGGAGCGGTGGTTGTCGGCTTGTTGTCATGGTACGGCAGCTCGCTGCAGCGCCGTATTCGCGACGAGATGCGGGTGATCTGGAAGACGCCGGATACCGAGGCTCGGGCGGAACCAAACAGTTTGATTTACAGGCTACGCAGCGCAGGACCGTATAGAGCCTCGTACTACGTTCTCACGCACTGGACTCTGCCGACGGCGTTCGCGGCTCTGATCGCGGTGCTGATACTCGCGCTGGCTTGGTGCGCCGCAGCCGTCGTCAGCCGCTCGTCTTTTCTCGTCTATGACGCGATCGGCGGCAACGTCTGCAAGGCCAGTCCAACTGTTTCGGAGGTGACGACGCAACCGCAAACCCGGCCGTTCGAGACCAAGACGTTGTGCACCGCGACCGGACTAACCGTGACGAAAGGCCAAACCTACGACGTCAGCCTGGTCATTACCGATGGGTGGGAAGACGGTCACAAATGGAACGAGCCCGATCCCAAAAATGCAAAGGGAGTAGAGACCGGTCCGAATGGCTTCAGCTGGGACAAGATGACCTGGACAATGGCGCCCGGCGTACCCTACCGCCGGCTGATCGCGTCGAACTGGTTCGCGACCGTCATCCGGATCGGCGCGGGTGGGTTGGGTGAGATGGTGCCGCCCTTTGAGAGCACCGAATGCCAGTGTCCGGCGCCCGCGACCCATTACAGGGCCAGTTTCAAGGCAGCCAAAGACGGCGAAGTGTTCGTCTATGTCAACGACTCCGTCATCAGCTGGCTGGGCCTCGACCGCTTCTATGGCAACAACAAGGGCAAGGCCGATCTGACGGTCACGCTTAGGCCATAGAACGAGGGCAGGGAATTGCGGCTCAGGCTTCGCCGAACACGCGCCTGAAGATCGTGTCGACGTGCTTGAAGTGATAACCTAGATCGAACTGTTCCTCGATTTCTGCATCGGTCAGGTACTTCTTCACCTCGGGATCTTTTTTCAGCAGCGTCTGGAAGTCACCTTCGCCGCGCCAGACCGGCATCGCGTTGCGCTGCACGAATTTGTAGGCGTCCTCGCGGCTGGCGCCCTTCTGCGTCAGCGCAATCAGCAGCCGCTGCGAATGCACGAGGCCGCCGAGACGATCGAGATTCTTTTGCATATTCGCTGGATAGATCAAAAGTTTTTCGATCAGGCCGGCGAGGCGGTTGAGTGCGAAGTCCAGCGTCACCGTGGCGTCGGGCCCTATCATGCGTTCGGCCGAGGAGTGCGAGATATCGCGCTCGTGCCAGAGCACGACATTCTCCATCGCCGGCGTCGCATAGGCGCGCACTATGCGCGAGAGGCCGGTGAGGTTTTCCGACAGCACCGGATTCCGCTTGTGCGGCATCGCGGAAGAGCCCTTCTGGCCTTCCGAGAAGAATTCCTCGGCTTCCAGCACTTCAGTGCGCTGCAGATGCCTGATCTCGGTGGCGAGACGCTCGACTGAGGACGCGATCACGCCGAGCGTGGCAAAATACATCGCGTGGCGGTCGCGCGGGATCACCTGGGTCGAGATCGGCTCGGGCACCAATCCCATGGCCTTCGCGACGTGCTCTTCGACACGCGGGTCGATCTGCGCGAAAGTGCCGACGGCGCCTGAGATCGCGCAGGTCGCGACCTCCTGGCGGGCGGCGACGAGGCGCGCGCGGGCGCGGGTGAACTCGGCGTACGCGAAGGCAAGCTTCAGCCCAAACGTCACGGGCTCGGCATGAATTCCGTGGGAGCGGCCGATGGTCGGCGTCATCTTGTGTTCGAAGGCACGCTTCTTCAGCGCTGAAAGCACCTTGTCGATATCGGCGATCAGCAAGTCTGCGGCGCGGGTAAGCTGCACGTTGAGGCAGGTGTCGAGAACGTCGGAGGAGGTCATGCCCTGATGAACGAAGCGCGCCTCGGGGCCGACGATTTCGGCCAAATGGGTCAGGAAGGCGATGACGTCGTGCTTGGTCTCGCGTTCGATTTCGTCGATGCGTTCGACGTTGAAGGTGGCGTCCCTGGCCTTTGTCCAGATCGTTTTTGCCGCGGCCTTGGGGATAACGCCGAGCTCCGCCAGCGCGTCGGCCGCATGCGCCTCGATCTCGAACCAGATCCTGAAACGGGTCTGCGGCTCCCAGATCGAGGCCATTTCCGGGCGGCTGTAGCGGGGGATCATCGAGGACTCCGGTCGAGCATGGCGGGGGCCTGAAGCGACTCCCGGCCGATTGTTTTTACGCCGCGCTTTAGCAGACGGCGACGCCCGGTGAAACAAACAAGACCCGCCACAGGATAGGCGCCGGGCCGGCCGGTTTGCCGGCGTCAGTCACGGAATATTGAATGACAGATATTGAAATCTGTCAGTGAGAGCTGCTATATCGTCATTGGGCGCCATCGCTCAAGGCGTCCCGTGGCTCGTGGCCAAAAGCCCCGAGCCCCGGAGTTGGCGGAGACTACGGGATGACAACTGAAATCTTACATTTGACGGCGCAAATCCAACACTGGGTCAACGTGCAGGTGGCCCGCCATCTGGCTGCGCAGGCTGCGAGGCTCACCCGCTGACAGTCGCCTGCAAGGCGGTCGTTGGGCGGTCTCGGACGGCCCAACGCGCCAGAGTTGGACTAGAGTTGGAAACACCGACCTGAGGGAATGGTGCACGCATGAACGAAGCAGTCAGCTTGACCCCCGAACGTATCCTGGAGGTCACCGAGGACGTGCTGCGTCGCTTTGGGCTAGCGAAAGCCACGGTTGTCGACGTGGCGCGTGCGCTCGATGTCAGCCATGGCAGCGTCTATCGTCATTTTCCGAGCAAGGCTTCGCTGCGTGATGCGGTGGCGAAGCGCTGGCTCGATCGGCTCAATGCGCCGCTGCAGAAGATCGCGGACTCATCCGGTCCCGCGCCGGCGCGGCTCGAAAGTTGGCTGCGCACGCTGTTCTCGCTCAAGCAGGCCAAGGTCTGCGAAGACCCAGAGATGTTCCAGACCTATTTGACGCTGGCGCGCGAGGCGCGCGGCGCCGTGCAGGCGCACCGCGAGCGGTTGGCCGAGCAGATCGAGCATATCCTCTCCGACGGCATCAAGCAGGGCGGGTTCGAGGTTACCGACATCAAGGCATCGGCGCGGGCGATTTTCGACGCGACGATCCGCTACCAGCATCCCGCGCATGCCGAGGAATGGAGCGATCCGGCGTGTTGCGCGCGGATCGATGCGTTGTTGACCCTGTTGCTCAGAGGGCTGGAACCGCGGAAGCGCTGACCAAGCGCGCTGTTTCGCAGCGCCTGCCGCGATAAAAATCCCCGCTACTTCGTGCCGCCGCCAATTCCTGCCATCCGCGTCATTGCGGGCAGGAGGCCGTCTGTTGTTTGATGTCGATCAAGGCAGGCGCAGGCCCGGGCGATACCCGTAAACGCGGAGGAAAGCGTGCTGCTGGCGATCTTTGCGGATATCCATGCAAACCGGCAGGCCTTCAGCGCGTGCCTTGGTGCGGCGCGGGCGCGGGGCGCGGAACGGATGATTTGTCTCGGCGACTACGTCGGGTACGGCGCCGATCCTGAATGGACGGTCGAAACCGTGATGGACCTCGTCGATGGCGGCGCCATCGCCGTGCGCGGCAACCATGATGACGCTGTCAGCACCAGCTCCGAGAGCATGAATGTCGAGGCGGAGATCGCGATCGAGTGGACCCGCGGCAGGCTCAGCACCGCGCACCGGCGTTTTCTGGCCGAATTGCCGTTGGTCCGCAAGGAGGACGATCGTCTCTACGTTCATTCCGAGGCCTCTAGTCCGACGCGATGGCGCTATGTCCAGGACACATCCGACGCAGCGCGCAGCATCGTGGCGACAGATGCCCAAGTCACATTCTGCGGGCACATCCAACAGGCCCGCGCTCTATTCGATGTCTTCAACCGCGAGGATGACGAGTTTGGTGCCGACATCTGACGCTTCGGTACAACTGCTCACGGGCAGGCGCTGGCTCGCCGTTTTCGGTTCCGTCGGGCAGCCGCGCGACGGCAATCCTGCGGCGGCGTTTGCGATGCTCGAGACAACCTCCCGCGAGATCACCTATTGCCGCGTGGCTTACGATGTCGAGGCGGCAGCGAAGCGGATTCGCGAAAACGGACTGCCGCACTGGCTGGCCGATCGCCTGCTGGTCGGGCGGTGACCGATCGCCAAGCCTTCGTGACGAAGTTTTCCCGTTTAATTCGGCGCGGCACTGGCTGAGCAGCATCATGTTTCGCCTCTCCGGCGAAGCCGTGCTGATTGATTTTGGATTATCGCGCCACGATCGATTGCCTGACCTGTGTATTCACACCAGGCGCAGATGCGGACGATCAGATTTGACAGGTACACTCTCCGGTTTGGGCGCGTAGATGCAGCGGAGACCGATTGCTGCATTCAAGCCGAGCCACAACGCTACGCCAATCCAGACAAATGCCATTGTCACGATGCCCCCCTCCCTGAGAATTTTGAGAGCAGTTGTGCATCGATTTGCGTGAATCCGGAAAGACCGGAGGACTACGGACGACCGCAAGAATTTTAAGCATGCGGCAGCGCAGCATGAAAATTGCTGCAGCACTCAAAATCGACGATCGCGGACTACACCGCTTCGCCGCGCGCCAGTGCTGCGGCGTTGCGGATCGCGGAAATATTCGCCTTGTAGGCTTCCATAGTGCCGCCCTTGAACACGGAGGAGCCGGCCACGAAGGCATTGGCGCCGGCAGCCGCGAGCGAGCCCGATACATCCGCGGCTACACCGCCATCGACCTCGATATCGATAGGACGTCCGGCGGTCATCGCCCTGATGTCGCTGACTTTGCCGAGCGCGGAGCGAATAAAGGCCTGGCCGCCGAAGCCGGGATTGACTGACATCACAAGCACCAGGTCGATCAGGTCGAGCACATATTCGATGGCGCTCGCCGGCGTGGCCGGATTGATCGAGACGCCGGCCTTCTTGCCTAACGCGCGGATCGCCTGCAGCGAGCGATGCAGATGCGGACCAGCCTCGACATGCACCGTTATGTGATCGCAGCCGGCTTTTGCAAACGCCTCGAGATAGGGGTCGCAGGGCGAAATCATCAGATGCGCATCGAAGATCTTCTTCGTATGAGGGCGCATCGCCTTGACGACATCGGGGCCGTAGGAAATGTTCGGCACGAAATGCCCGTCCATCACGTCGAGGTGTATCCAGTCGGCGCCGGCCGTATCGACCGCGCGGACTTCCTCGCCGAGCCTGGAGAAATCCGATGCCAGGATCGACGGCGCGATGACGAGCGGACGTGGAGCAAATTGCTGAGACATGGCTTTCCCAAGGCACGTGCGCAGGGTGCGAACGGCTCCGCCCTAACATGCGCGACGGCCCGGGGCAATGCGGGGAGGATGGCTTCCCGTCGGCGGAAAAATCTGCCGCGGCGGCATCTATTGCCTCCCGTCACGGACCCGGCGCCACTCAAGGAAGTCCGATTTCATGGGGTTTTCGCCGTGGCATGGCGCTTGCTGAGGAATCGGCATGAGGCCGCTGCCCGCGGCGTAGTTGGGATTCCCGTCATGTTGCTTGCCCTTGGCGCCGCGTCGTCAGCCATCGATGCCCTCAAGGCGCTGACGTCCTCGAAATCATCGTCCGCGTCATCGACCGGCCTGAGCCAGGGTGCGGGTAATCCGTTCGACTTTTCGACGAGCACCCCCGCCTCGACCACCGCGAGCACGAAGAGCGGGTTCGGAGGCGGCGGTTCGCAGATTTCGCCGGAGACTATGAGCGCGCTGCTCGCGGCGCAAAGCCAGTCCTCGGCCGATACAACCACCTCGGCCCCGGCCAGCCGTTCGGATGCGCTAAAACACCTGTTCTCGCAGATCGACGCTGATGGTGACGGCAAGATCACCAAATCGGAATTCGAAGACGCGCTTGGCGCCGGCGGCACCAATCTTGCGCAGGCCGACGACGTGTTCGGAAAGCTCGACAAGGACGGCGACGGCGCGGTGAGCCTCGGCGAAATGGCGTCGGCGCTGAAGGGGGCCAACGCCAAGGGCCACCGTCAGCATCACCATATGGCGAACCGCTCCATCGGCAGCGCGTCGCTTTCGATCAGCGCCTGACCTGTTCGATAATTTCGTTGCTACCCGAAGCGCTCTTTCCAGCTCGGCAGTGCGCCGGGGAAGGGCAACGCGGTCGCCGCATACACACCACGCGCGATCGCGCGGGCCACGGTGTTGGCAGCGATCATGCCGAGTTCGGTGAGACCAAACAGGGGATCGATCGGCTTCGCACCGGTTGCGGCCGCGAACACGACGTCGCCGTCGAGCGGCGCGTGCACGGGGTAGATGGCGCGGGCCATGCCGGTCTGCGCGATCATCGCAAGCCGCCTGGCCTGTGGTTTCGTCAGCACGGCGTCGGTGACGACCACTACCAGCGTGGTGCTCTCGGCAGGCGCCGCCGCGGGGCCGCCCTTGAGGCGCATCTTCAGCATGTCCTGCTCGAACGATGGCGGCAGCCCGCGTCCGCCATATTCGCCGCCGATCTCAAACGGCGCAGCCCAGAACCATGGGCCGTCGCCGACCGTCACGCTGCCGACTGCGTTGACAACGGCGAGTGCTGCGACCGCGACGCCGTCATCCGTCGTTGCGGAAGCGGAGCCGAGGCCGCCCTTGAGATTTGCAGTGGTCGCCCCGAGGCCAGCGCCGACGCTGCCCAGTGCGAAATTTGTGCTCGCCGCTGCGGCGGCGGTGTAACCGAGGTCGCGATAGGGCGGGAAGCGCCCCCAGGCCTTGTTGCCGCCGTTCAGGAGGTCGAAGCAGATCGCGCCGGGCACGATCGGGATGACGGCTTGGCGTATCCGCAGACCGCGGCCGTGCTCGGCGAGCCAGGCCTGCACGCCACCGGCGGCATCCAGCCCGAGCGCGGAGCCGCCGGAAAGCGCAATCCCGTCAACGGCCTCGACGGTACTTTGCGGCAGGAGAAGCGCTTCCTCGCGCGTTCCGGGCCCGCCGCCGCGCACATCGATCGACGCCACCGCAGGCTTGTCGAAAATCACTGCGGTAACGCCCGATGCGAGCGACGCATCGTCGGCATGACCGACCCGGACGCCGGCGATATCGGTAAGGAGATTTTTCAAGATGCCCGTCAAATTTCGCTATCCGCTCGACGGGTATAGCAGCCCCGAAAAATGCATCAACCGCCAAGCGCCATCCTGATCATTCGGGCAAGCTCGGACTTGCGATAGGGTTTCGCGAGCAGCAGCACGCCGGAATCGAGGCGGCCGTGATGGACGATGGCATCCTCGGTATAGCCCGACGTGAACAGGGTTTTCAGCGACGGGCGCCGCTTCAGCGCTTCATCGACCAACTGGCGGCCGTTGATGGCGCCGGGCATGATGACGTCAGTGAACAACAGGTCGACGCTCGCCGCGGTATCGATGATTTTCAACGCCTCCGCCGCATCGGCGGCCTCGAGCGTGGCGTAGCCGAGGCTTGCGATCTGGGTCATCACATATTTGCGCACCAGCGCGTCGTCCTCGACCACGAGGATGACTTCGTTGCCGCCCACGAGGGTCGAAGGCATCTGGGCTTCCGCCGCGGTCTGGCTCATTCCGGTTGCCCGCGGCAGGTACATCTTGACCGAGGTGCCATGGCCTTCCTCGCTGTAGATCTTGATGTGCCCGCCTGACTGCTTGACGAAGCCGAACACCATGCTCAGACCAAGCCCGGTGCCCTTGCCGACCTCCTTGGTGGTAAAAAAGGGATCGAACACTTTTTCAAGCAGCGCGGCCGGAATGCCGGTGCCGCTGTCGCTCACCGCGACCATGACGTAGTGCCCCACCGTGACATCGCCATGCATGCCGGAATAGCTTTCGTCGAGATAGATGTTGCGCGTCTCGAGCGCGAGCTTGCCGCCATCAGGCGTGGCGTCGCGGGCGTTCAGTGCAAGGTTCAGGATCGCCGTGGTGAGCTGGTTCGGGTCGACCAATGCCGCCCACGCGTCTTCGGCAAGCATGGGGGTGATTTCGATATGCTCGCCCAGCGTCGGGCGCAGCAGTTTTGCGGCTTCGAGCATCAACGCATTGACGTCGACATCGACCGGCTGCAGCGGCTGTTTGCGGGCGAAGGCGAGCAAATGTTTGGTGAGGCTTGCGCCGCGTTCGGCTGCTTCGTCGATCAATTTGGCAATGGCGACAAGATCGGGCCGGTCTGCGACGGCCTCTTCCAGGATGCCGATGGTACCGGTGATGACGGTCAGGATATTGTTGAAATCGTGCGCGACGCCGCCGGTCAATTGACCGATCGCGTCCATCTTCTGGGCCTGGCGGATTTGCGCTTCCGCCGCCTGCTTTTCGGTCAGGTCGCGGCCGATGAAGAAATGGCGCCTGACCGGTTCCGACCACGTTCCGGTCCAGTTCAGCGCGACGGCATGTCCGTCCTTATGGGTATAGCGTGTCTCAAAGTTGCGCTTGTTCTGGCCGCGCCGCGCCGCTCGCATCTCGTTGCGCGTATTCTCGAGATCGTCGGGCTGGATGAATTCGGCGGCGGAGCGTCCGATCATTTCCGCGGGATCGTAACCGATGATGGTCTTGGCGCTCGGGCTGACCTGGACGAAATTGCCGGCGGTATCCGTCACCAGGATGAGGTCGTGTGAGGTCTCGAAGATACGCCGTCGCTCTTCGATCTCCTGATCGAGCGCTTTCCGCGTCCGCTTGCTCTCAGTGATATCGTGCGCGGTTTTGGATATGCCGACAATCTCTCCTGAGGTCGATCGGATTGGAGAAACCGCCAGCGACACATCCACGTTCCGACCGTCCCTGCGCATGCGTATGGTCTCGAATTGTTCGATCCTTTCGCCGCGGCCGACCCGATAGAGAATGTCGTGGATCTCGGAGCGCCGGTCCGGCGGGACGATGATATCGATGGATTTGCCGACCGCCTCGGTTGAGGTGAAACCGAACAGGCGTTCGGCGGCCCGGTTCCAGGCGGTAATGGTACCGTCGAGCGCCTTGGTAATGATGGCGTCGCTGGACGATTCCACGACCGCGGTGAAAAGGCGTTCGCGCTCGGTGCGAAGTTTCTTTTCGGAGGTGGCCTCAAAGCGGAGTGTTCCGAGGAGGCGGGCCAACCGGGTTTGCAGCGCGACATTATGGATCAAAAGTACCGCCAGCACGAAACTGGCGGCGCAGAGTCCGTAGACACGGCCGAGATAAAAGCCGACGTCGAATCTGCCGACGTTCAGCATTGCGGATAGTGCGATATCGAACAGCCACGCGCACAGCGCGACCATCAGCCAGACGTCGAGCACGGTATGCGGCCCGCGAAACACCAATACCACCAGTGCTGCGAGGCAAAGACACAACACCGTCGAAACCACTCCGAGCATGATCGGTGTGTACTGCCCGCTGCTCAAGAGCGTGGGAAGAAGGTCGTGCTTTGCGGTGACGATCCACGCGAACACCGCCATCGCGGCAACGACTGCGACGACGCACCCCAGAATCGCCTCTGCGGTCGAGCCGCGTATCTTGGGGCCACCGTCTTCGTCTTTCAGAAGCGCATAGCCAAGCACGAGAAGCGGAAACCCGCCGTGCCAGATCATGTAGAGCCAGACGGTGGTCTGCGAACCCGCGCCCAAAAGCCCGGTGGGCGCAAACAGGCCTGGAAAGGTCAGGGCGTGGGTGACCGCGGCGGCGGCCGTAAACAAGTAGCCGGTCGCAAGGAAGAGCAGTGCCCGCGAGCGCAGGATCGCAAATTGCGATAACAACAGGATGGCGGTGATGATGTCGTTGATCGCCAGCGCAGACTGATAGCTCGCAACGAACGCCGGCACCGGGGTAAGCGGTATTCCGGCAAACGGTGCGGCAAAGACGAACAGAACGACCGACAGCCCGATAACCGCCAATGCCGCGCTGCGATCGCCGCTCGATGCGGGCAAGGTCGACAGAAAGATGGTGCGGTCGTTACCGGGCAACACTCATTGAGCTCCAAACCGGCATCGCGCACCAAAACCATTCAGATCAAACGCGCGCACTGTACCGCGTCCGCCGAAGCGGAATATCCGGAAAAATGCTATCCCGCTTTTAGGCCGAGGGCGATGGTCGGGTTCGCTCGACCGCCGGCCGCACGCCCCGGTTCCGTCCGGCGGAATCAATTCAGGTTTATCCATACGTGAAAGCAGAGCCGGCGCACTACCGGCTGAAGTACGGCCGCTCAAAAGAACGCCCCGGCAGGCCGGGGCGTCCGACGTATCGATCGAAGCGTGTTGTGGCAACAGCGTTCGGCCCGTTGCGCCTCATGCGCCTTTCGGATTGATCTCGGCGTAGTTACCCTTGGCATCCCATTTGTAGACGACATAGTCGATCTGCTTGATGTCGCCCTTGGCATCGAACTCCATCTTGCCGATCACCGTATCCCATGCGCCGCCCTTGATCGTATCCATGACTTTCTTGGGATCGGTCGTGCCGGCTTTCGTCACCGCCTGTGACCAGACCTGCATCGCGGCGTAGGTGTAGAGGGTGTAGCCTTCCGGATCGATGTTCTTGGCCTTGAAACGCTCGACGATCGCCTTGGCGGTCGGCTTGTTGCGCGGGTCGGGACCGAATGTGAACAGCGTGCCTTCGCCGGCGGGTCCGGTGATCGAGGCGAACTCCTTGTCGGCCAGCGCATCGCCGGCCATCAGCACGGTCTGCAGGCCCTGATCCCGCATCTGGCGCAGGATGAGGCCGGCTTCCTGGTGATAGCCGCCGACATAGACCAGATCGATGTTGTCGCGCTTCAGGCGCGAGACGATGGCGTTAAAGTCCTTGTCGCCCTTGTTATAGGATTCGAACATCTTTTCGGTGATGCCGGCCTTGTTGAGCGTCTTCTTGGTCTCGTCCGCGAGGCCTTTGCCGTAGGTGGTCTTGTCGTTGAGGATGGCGATGTTCTTGCCTCTGTAAGTCTTGGCGATGTATTCGCCGGCAACTAGCCCCTGCTGATCGTCACGGCCGCAGAGGCGCGCGACGTTCCAGAGCTTGCGTTCGGTATAGAGCGGGTTGGTCGAGGCCGGCGTAATTTGCAGCACGTTGCCATCGGCGTAGGCTTCCGACGCCGGGATCGATGACGACGAACAATAGTGGCCCGCGACAAACGGGATTCTCGCGCTGGCAAACTTTTCCGCGATCGACCGTGCCTGTTTGGGATCGCAGGCATCATCGCCGACTTGCAGCGCCAGCTTCTTGCCGAGCAAGCCGCCGGCCGCATTAAGATCAGCCACCGCCTGTTCGGCGCCGTTCTT
>JBJMTR010000490.1:0-17109 GCA_045811565.1 Bradyrhizobium sp. | reverse complement strand
TGAATTCGATGCCATCGAGATAGGGCAGGCCCTTTTTGAAGTAATCCGGGTTTTTCGTGAGCTTGATCGATTCGTTGGCCTTGAACTCGACGAATTTGAACGGTCCGGTTCCGATCGGCTTGGTGCGCATCTCGGCCGGCGAGACGTGGCAAGCGTAGATCGGTGTATACCCGGAGGCGAGCAGCGCCAGAAGTGCCGGCTGCGGCCGCTTCAGGTTGAACGACGCCTCGTAGTCGCCATTTGTAGTCACCACGTTGACCTGGTCATACCAGGATTTTCGCGGGTTTTGCCGGAACTTCTGCTGCGACTTGCCCATCAGCATATCAAAGGTGCATTTGACGTCGGCTGACGTAAACGGTTTCCCGTCATGCCACTTGACGTCATGACGAAGCTTGAACGTCAAGATCTTGTTATCGCTGCTCCACGCCCAGCTCTCCGCCAGTTCCGGAACGGTCGATTCGATGCTGTTTTGCGCGACGTGCTGATTGAAAATAACGAGATTGCTGTAGACCGGCATGAACGGCACGTTGATGGAATAGGTCGCGCCTTCGTGGATCGAGGCGCTGCCCGGACTGTCCCGATGATACATTCTCAGGATGCCGCCCTGTTTCGCCTCGCCCGCGAACGAAACATCGTAAGCCGAAAGCGAAAACAACGCCGCGACGGCAAGCGCTTGCACGCTCCGCATGATCCCTCCCTGAACTTCGGTCCCAAGTGGCCGATTACCGCTACGATATCATGGCAAGACGTCCGGGCAACCGCCGAAGCCGCTTTGGGGAATTGGCAATTCGGACTAATTTCGCACCTGCGACATTACGCCCGCGAGAACGGCGATGGTACGGTACGCCCGCGATCGAGCTATTCCGCGGCTTGCGGCGACGGCAGGCCCATGGTGGCGACGCCGTCCGCTTCGGTCGCCGAGATCGTGGTGCGGATCATCAGCCGCGCTTCATGCGCCGGCCACGGCCTTCCGCGATGCATGGTCGCGCGATTGTCCCACATCACGACGTCGCCCTGCCGCCATTGGTGCAGATACGTGCCGGAAGCGGTCGCAGCCGCCGTCAGTTCATCGATCAGCTTCTTGCCCGCTGCGGCATCCATGCCTTCGACGGCGTAGGCGTGCGAAGCGAGATAGAGCGCGCCGCGGCCGTTGACCGGGTTGCGCCACACCATGCGCCAGCACACTGGCGGCAGCGCCGCCTGTTCTTCGGGGGTCGCAAGGCCCGGCGCGATCTGGCCGCGTGAATGGGAGTAGCTGTGCCAGGCAAAGGAATTTTCAAGTTTCTTGCGCAAGCTTTCGTCAAGCCGCTCGAAGGCGAGGCGGGTCGAGACGAATTCAGTTTCGCCACCATGCTCCGGGATAAGGCGCGCGGAAAGGATCGATGTCAGCGCCGGCACGCGCTTGAACGACGAGTCGGTGTGCCACAGCTGGTTGGCCTTGCTGCGCAGGGCTTGTCGGTGGTCTGATGGAACCACCTTACCATCGGGGCCGATGGTGCTGAGGATCACGAAATGCGATCCTGTTCCCATGGAGCCGACTTTTGTTACTTCCGGCGGGCCGAAGCGGCGCGAAAACGCCAGCTGGATCTCGTCCGTCACGTCCTGGCCGCGGAACACCAGAACGGAATGTTCTTCGAAGGCGGCGCGCACCGCCGCATAGGCAGCTTCGATGGAAGCGATGTCCGAAAGCGTGGCGCGGCGTACCTCTGCGCCGAATCCCGGACCCA
Source organism: Bradyrhizobium sp. (assembly GCA_045811565.1). Classification (GTDB taxonomy): domain Bacteria; phylum Pseudomonadota; class Alphaproteobacteria; order Rhizobiales; family Xanthobacteraceae; genus Bradyrhizobium. The sequence continues at coordinate 15,382 of JBJMTR010000490.1, read as the reverse complement.
ACGGGATCACCTCGATCGGCAAGGCAAGTTCTCCCTTTTGTTCTCGTTGATGGAACTCTACGGCAAAAATTTTTGGCGGACAACGATGCGGTGCCTTCACACGATCCGTGAGGTCTTGTTGCCCCAGTAGCGGTCGCGCAACAGCCTCTTGTAGAGCTTTCCGGTCGGCAGCCGCGGTAGCTCCGCCTCGAAGTCGATCGAGCGCGGCACTTTCTGGCGCGACAGCGACTGGCTGCAGAAGGCAATCAGTTCCTCCGCAAGCTCGGGTCCCGGCGAAACGCCGGGCATCGGCTGGACCACCGCCTTTACCTCCTCGCCGAGATCCGGATTGGGCACGCCGAACACCGCGGCATCGGCGATCTTGGCATGGGTGATCAGGAGATTCTCGCATTCCTGCGGATAGATATTCACCCCTCCCGAAATGATCATGAAGGTCGCGCGGTCGGTGAGATAGAGATATCCGTCTTCGTCGACATAGCCGACGTCGCCGACGGTGCTCATGCTGCCGTTTGGCGAGCGGGCCTCCTCGGTCTTGGCTGGATCGTTGAAATATTCAAAAGGCGTCGCGGTCTTGAACCACACGGTGCCCGATGTGCCGATCGGACAGGGCTGCATATTTTCGTCGAGAATATGGAGGTCGCCGAGCAGCACCCGGCCGACGGTGCCGCGATGCTTAAGCCATTCCTCGCTGTTGCAAGATGTGAAGCCGAGGCCTTCTGTGGCGCCGTAGTATTCGTGTATGATCGGGCCCCACCATTTGATGATGTCGTCCTTGACCATCGCCGGACAGGGCGCCGCGGCGTGGATCGCGATCTCCAGGGACGACAAATCGTAGCGTTTACGCGCTTCCTCAGGCAGCTTCAGCATGCGTGAAAACATCGTCGGCACCAGCTGACTGTGCGTCACGCCCCATTTCTCGACCAGTTCGAGGTAACGTTCGGGGTCAAAACTCTCCATGATGATGGCGGTGCCGCCGGCGCGGATCGTCAGATTGACCGCGGCCTGTGGCGCCGAATGATAGAGTGGCGCCGGCGAGAGATAGATCATGCCTTCATGGTACTGCCAGAGCTTATGCAGGAAATCGAAAATCGGCAGGTTCTGTTCCGACGGCTGCTCCGGCAGCGGTCGCAAGATGCCTTTCGGCCGGCCGGTTGTGCCCGAGGAATAAAGCATCGCGGTACCAACGCACTCATCCGCGATCGGGGTCTTCGGCATATCGGATGTAGCCTGATGCAGGCCAACGATGCGCTCACTTTCACCGTCGCCATCCGCGATAATGCAGAGTTCGACCTTGGGGCATTCCTTGATGGCCTCGCGCGCGACGTCGAGCTTTGCCCTGGATGTGATGATGATGCGCGACTGGCTGTTGGTGAGGATGTAGGCGAGCTCGCTCACCGTCAGGTAAGAATTGACGCAGGTGAAATAAAGCCCGGACCGCTCGCCGGCGCCGCAGGCCTCGAGATAGCGGCTGTTGTTCTCCATGAAGATCGCATAGTGGTCGAGCCGCCTCAAACCGCGATTGCGGAATAGATGCGCCAGCCGATTGCTGCGCGCCTCCAACTCCCTGTAGGTCACCGTCTCGCCGGAGCCTGCCATGATGAAGGCGGGCTGAAGCGGACGAAGATATGCATGCTTGCCGGTGTACATCGGATTTTATGATCCCCTTATGCTGCCAACAGAAGAATCTCGCGGACCTGTGCGGCGCGATCGATCTTGCGCGGATTGCGCGGGACCCACGGCGTTTTCATCGCCTGCTGCGCGATCCTGTCGAAATGCTCGGGGCCGACCCCGACGTCCTGCAGACTGCGCGGCATTCCGAGGCTGCGGATAAATTTGTCGAGCACGTCGCCGGCGTCCTCGCCGGGATGGCCCATCGCCGCCGATACCAGCGCCTGCCGCTCGGCATTCTCGGATTTGTTCCAGCGCATCACCGACGGCAGCATCACGCATGACGTATAGCCGTGCGGCACATTGAACTCGGCGCCGAGCACATAGCCGATGCCGTGGCTTGCGCCCATCGGCACACCCGAAGCCAGCGGTCCCGTCGAAAGCCATGTGCCGATCTGGCAATCCATACGCGCGTCGAGATCGTTGGCATCGGCCTTCACGCGCGGTAGCGCCTGCGCCAGCATCGAAAGCCCCTTGAGCGCCTGCGCATCGCCGTAGGGGTGGGACTCGCGCGAGCAGATGCCCTCGACGCAATGGTCGACGGCGCGGATGCCCGTCGAGAGCCACAGCCATTCCGGGGTGTGCACGGAGAGCATGGGATCGAGAATCACGGCGCGCGGCATCACCAGCGGATGGCGCAGCATTTCCTTGACGTGCTTCTTCTCGTTGGTGACGCCGGCAATGGCCGAGAACTCGCCGCCGGCAATCGTCGTCGGCACGCTGATCTGACGCACCGAAGGTGCGGTCATCTCGGGAGCGACGCCGTGGTGGACGCGGATCGACTCGATATCGTCCATGGTGCGAACATTATTGGCCAGAGACAGCTGGACTGCCTTGGCGCCGTCGGTGATCGAGCCGCCGCCGATCGTCACGATGAGGTCGGCACTGGCGGCGCGGGCCTGCTCGCTGGCAGCAATCACGGCGGCGCGCGGCGTGTGCGGCGGCATCGCATCGAAGGTGCCGACGCAGCGCGGCCCCAGCGCGCGGCGGATTCTTTCGATCTGGTCGGTTTCGCGGTTGAGCGTGCCGCTGACCATCAAGAACGCGCGACTGGCGTGCAGGCGGTCCAACTGCTCGACAATCGCCTCTGCCGCAGGGCGTCCGAACACGACCTCATCCATGGCGCCGAATACGACACGCCCTCGGTGCATGCCTGTCCTCCCTGGACATTTTTTGCCTACATTAAAAGATAATCTAGCGAAGTCGATGCGAGCCGTCATGCCCGAAGATGGCGCGACTAGGGTAGCGCCGCTGTCATTCCAGGTTCGTAATGATGTGCGGGGCTGGATCGTGGGGCGTACGTAACGATTTTGCTTGATCCCGGCCGGTTCTTGATCAGACTGGGAGCCGTACACATCTTGATCCTCCCACCACAATGGCGGTCGATCTTCTATCGATCGCGCCAAGGAGCGCAGAGGAGATGGAATTGAGCGCGATTGAGCCAGTAGAGCATCTCGCTCGACGGCAAAACCCCACCATCCATTCACTGCGCAATCTCATGCCGCTGATCGTTTTGCTCGCCATCGGCCTGTCCGGCTGTGGAGAGACGCCGGCGCAACAGGCTGCTCCTCCGCCACCGCCGGTGACTGTGGCGCAGCCGACCAAACGCACGGTCACTGATTGGGATGAATTCACCGGCCGGTTCGAAGCGGTCGAGGAAGTTCAGGTGCGCGCCCGCGTCGGCGGCTTCGTGACCAGTGTCGAGTTCCGCGACGGAGCGATCGTCCATGCCGGCGATCTGCTCTACGTGATCGATTCACGTCCGTTCGAAGCTGTCGCCTTGCAGGCGGACGGCCAGCTATCGGATGCGCGCGCCAGGGCCGAGCTTGCCAAGCGCGAGCTCGACCGCGCGCTCGTCCTGAACCAGACCCAAGCCGTCTCCGATTCCATCGTCGATCAGCGCCGCCAGACCTTGCAGGCGGCCAGGGCGGCGGAGATGCAAGCCGAAGGCGCGCTCAAGGCGGCGCAGCTCAACATCGAGTTCACTCACGTCGCGGCGCCGATCACCGGCAGGGTCAGCCGTCATCTCGTCACCCCCGGCAATCTCGTGCAGGGCAGCGAGGGCGGTGCGACGTTGCTCACCACCATCGTGTCGCTCGATCCGATCTACATCTATTTCGACGTGGACGAGGCGACCTACCTGAAGAACAACCGGCTCTGGTTCGAGGGCAGGCGGCCGAGCTCGCGCGACACGCCGAACCCGGTGCAGGTGGCGCTGAGCGGAGAAACCAAGCCGTCGCATGACGGCAAGATGGACTTCCTCGACAATCGTCTGGATGTCTCCACCGGCACGCTGCGCAGCCGTGCGGTCATTCCGAACAAGGATCTCTCGATCCTGCCGGGACAGTTCGGCCGTGTGCGGTTGATCGGCAGCGCGCCCTATGAAGCGCTGCTGCTGCCGGACACGGCAATTGCCACCGATCAATCGCGCAAGATCGTGTTCGTGGTCAAGGATGACAATACCGTCGAGGCGAAGCCGGTGACGCTTGGCCCGCTCGACCAAGGTCTGCGCGTGATCCGCGAGGGCTTAAAGGCGGAAGACCGCGTGATCGTCGATGGCCTGCAGCGCGCCCGCGTCGGGGCCAAGGTGAACCCGCAAACCGCTCAAGCTCCGGCGGGTGGCAAGACATGAATCTCGGTCGGCTCTCCATTAATCAGCCCATCCTGGCGATGGTGCTGTCGATCGTGCTCCTGATCGTCGGCGCGATCGCCTACACCACGCTGCCGGTCTCGGAGTATCCGCAGGTGGTGCCGCCGACGGTGGTCGTTACGACGCAATATCCCGGCGCTTCCGCGCAGACCGTTTCCGATACCGTTGCAGCTCCCATCGAGCAGGAGATCAACGGCGTCGAGGACATGCTGTATCTCTACAGCCAGGCGACCTCGAACGGCCAATTGACTGTTACGGTTACGTTCAAGCTCGGTACCGATCTCGACAAGGCCCAGGTGCTGGTGCAAAACCGCGTCGCGATTGCGCAGCCGAGGCTGCCGGAGGAGGTCCAGCGCAACGGCGTAGTCACGCGCAAGAACAGCCCTGACATCCTGATGGTCGTATTCATGCTGTCGCCGGACGACACGTTCGACCAGCTCTACATATCCAATTATTCGCTGCTGCAGGTTCGCGACCAGCTGCTCCGGCTCGACGGCGTCGGCGACATCCAGATCTTCGGCGCGCGAGACTATTCGATGCGGCTGTGGCTCGACCCGGACAGGATCGCAACGCTCGGCATGACGGCTGGCGAAGTGCTGGCAGCAATCCGGGCGCAAAACCTGCAGATCACCGGTGGCCAGCTCGCCGAGCCGCCGATCGCGGATCGTGCCTTTTCGCCAAACCTCACCTTTACCGGTCGCCTGAAAGATCCAAAACAGTTCGAGGACATCGTGGTGAAGGCCGGTGCCGACGGCCGCACCGTCCGGCTGCGCGATGTGGCACGGGTGGAACTGGGCGCGCTGTCCTACACTACCAACAGCTTTTTGCTGAGAAAATCGGCGGTCGCCATGCTGGTGACCCAACGGCCCGGCTCGAACGCTCTGGCGACGGCGAAAAATATTTCCAACACGATGGAAAAGCTGAAAGCCAGTTTCCCGCGTGGGCTCGAATACAACATCGGCTATAATCCGACCGAATTCATCGCGCAATCCGTCAGCGAGCTGATCAAGACGATCTACGAGGCCATGGCGCTGGTCGTGATCGTGGTGTTGGTGTTCCTGCAGGGCTGGCGTCCCGCCATCATTCCGATTATCGCGATACCGGTATCATTGGTCGGCACCTTTGCCGTGATGGCGGCACTGGGATTTTCCATCAACAACCTGACCCTGTTCGGCCTGGTGCTGGCGGTCGGCATCGTCGTGGATGATGCGATCGTGGTGGTGGAGAATGTCGAGCGGCATCTCGAACACGGCATGAGCCGGCGCGATGCGGCGCTGCGCACCATGGAAGAGGTCGGCGGGGCGCTGGTTTCGATCGCGCTGGTATTGTGTGCGGTATTCGTTCCGACCGCGTTCCTGGGCGGCATCTCCGGTCAGTTCTTTCAGCAGTTTGCAGTCACTATTGCAGTTGCCACCGCGATTTCCTGTTTCTGCTCGCTGACGCTTTCGCCTGCGCTGGCCTCGCAAATTCTGCAGCCGCATGAGGACAAGCGGCCGCCGGCGCGCTGGAATTTCATCGCGCGCGGTTGGGAAGCATTTACCGGCGTCTTCAACCGCGGCTTCGTCCGGCTGTCGCACGGCTATGCCAGTGCCGCGGATTTCGTAATCCGGCATTCGGTGGTGATGCTGTTGATTTACGTCGCGCTGATCGGCAGCGCCGGATGGCTCTTGACGACGACGCCGCAAGGCTTCATTCCCGCGCAGGACCGCGGTTACGTCATCATCTCTGTACAATTGCCCGGCGCCGCCTCGCTGGCGCGCACCACCGAAGTGGTCCGCCAGATCGAAAGGATCGCGCTCGATACGCCCGGTGTCGTCCGTGTTGCGGCCTTCGCGGGCTTTTCGGGTGCAACCCGGACGCAAGCCGGCAATGCCGCGGCGCTGTTTCCGGTATTCGAGGAGCCGGAAGTTCGTCACAAAAAGGGACTTTCGGCAGCCGCAATTACTGCCGAGCTGCGCAAGCGGCTGTCCGCGCTTCAAGGTGCGTTCATTATCGTGATCCCGCCGCCCGCGGTGCCCGGCATCGGCACCGGCGGCGGTTTCACCATGCGCATTCAGGACCGTCAGGGCCGCGGCTCCGAATTGCTAGCCGCGGCGACCGATGAGCTGGTCGCGGCCGCACGCAAGGCGCCTGGCCTAACCTCGGTGTTCTCGCCGTTTACCGCCAACACGCCGCAGCTGTTCGTCGATATCGACCGCATCAGGGCGCAGAAGCTTGGGGTTCCGATTGCGAACATCACCGACGCGATCCAGACCTACTTTGGGTCGGCCTATGTCAATGACTTCAATCTGTTCGGCCGCACTTACCACGTCACCGCACAGGCCGACCTGCCATTCCGAAAAGAGACCGCCGACCTGGCCCGCTTGCGAACCCGGAATGCGGCCGGCGACATGGTGATGCTCGGCAGCGTGGTCGACTTCCGCGATATCTCAGGACCCGACCGCGTCGCGCGTTACAATCTTTATCCGGCATCCGAACTGCAGGGTGATACGACGCCCGGAACGAGTTCGGCGACCGCGATTGCCACGATGAAGCAGCTTGCAGAAACGATGCTGCCGAGCGGATTCTCGTTCGAATGGACTGACTTGTCTTATCAGCAAGTCACCGGCGGCAACACAGGTCTGTACGTTTTTCCGATCTGCGTGCTGTTCGTGTACCTGGTGCTGGCCGCGCAATATGGCAGCTGGAGCCTACCGTTCGCGGTTATCCTGATCGTGCCAATGTGTCTGCTCGCTGCAACCATCGGCGTGCGCATCATGGGACAGGACGTCAACATCCTGACCCAGATCGGTTTCGTGGTGCTGGTCGGCCTTGCGGCGAAGAACGCCATCCTGATCGTGGAATTCGCGCGCGACATCGAACTCGAAGGTCGGCCGCGCCTGGAAGCCGTGATCGAGGCCTGCCGCTTGCGGCTGCGTCCGATCCTAATGACATCGTTTGCGTTCATCCTCGGTGTGCTGCCACTGGTGATTTCGTCCGGCTCGGGATCGGAAATGCGCCAGGCCGTCGGCGTCGCCGTGTTCTTCGGCATGCTCGGCGTCACGCTGTTCGGCCTGATCTTTACGCCGATTTTCTACGTGATCGTCCGCAACCTTGCTGAGGGCCGACACGGCAAGAAGCCGATGGCCGCCTGAGCGCGCAGCTCCGACCTGCCGTCGCGTCGGCATTCCGGGGCATGACGAAGTCACGAGCCCGGAATCCATACTGCCGATCGTGGCTATGGATTTCCGGGCTCGCGCCTTGCGCGTCCCGGAACGATGGACGATACCTTTCGGAAAGGCCCAATACTATTGGCTGATCTGAAATAGATGGGCAGTCGCAGGGTTATAAAATATCATTTTGGATGATCCGAATGGAAACTGCTGGGAGAAACATATGAAATCGGGATTGTTGGCAGCTGTTGCGCTGGGTGGCCTTTTGTTTGCCGCGCCGGCGTCAGCGCAAGGCGTCAAGATCGGCATTCTGAACGATCAGTCCGGGGTCTATGCCGACTACGGCGGCAAATGGTCTTTCGAGGCTGCCAAGATGGCTGCCGAGGATTTTGGCGGCGAAGTGCTTGGCCACAAGATCGAGATCGTCTCCGCCGACCACCAGAACAAGCCTGATCTCGCCACCGCCATCGCACGGCGCTGGTATGAGGTCGAAGGCGTCGACATGATCACGGAGTTGACGACCTCCTCGGTCGCGCTGGCCATACACGACCTCTCGAAGCAGATGAAGAAGATCGATATCGTCGTAGGTGCTGCGACCTCGCGCCTGACCGGCGACGCCTGCCAGCCCTACGGTTTCCACTGGGCCTATGACACCCATGCGCTCGCCGTCGGCACCGGCGGCGCGCTGGTGGAAGCCGGCGGCGATACCTGGTTCTTCATGACCGCCGATTACGCGTTCGGCTATGCGCTGGAAAAGGACACCGGCGATCTCGTCAAGGAGAAGGGCGGCAAGGTACTGGGCTCGGTCCGCATTCCCCTCAACTCGTCTGACTTCTCCTCATTCCTGCTGCAGGCGCAAAGCTCGAAGGCCAAGATCATCGGGCTGGCCAATGCCGGCCTCGACACCACCAATTCGATCAAGCAGGCGGCGGAGTTCGGCATCGTCAAGGGCGGCCAGAAACTCGCGGGCTTGCTGCTGACGCTGGCCGAAGTTCATGGTCTCGGACTTGAAGCTGCTCAAGGGTTGGTACTGACAGAGGGCTATTACTGGGACCGCGACGAGAAGAGCCGCGACCTCGCCAACCGCTTCTTCAAGCGCACCGGCCGCATGCCGAACATGATCCAGGCCGGCACCTATTCGGCCACCTTGCAATATCTGAAGGCGGTCAAGGCCGCGGGCACCAAGGATACCGAGGCGGTCGCCAGGAAGCTGAAGGAACTTCCGGTCGATGATCAGTTCGCTCAAGGCAAAGTGCTCGAAAACGGCCGCATGGTGCACGACCTCTATCTATTCGAGGTCAAGAAGCCATCGGAATCGAAGAAGCCTTGGGACTACTACAAGCAACTCGCCGTGGTGCCCGGCGGCAAGGCGTTTCCGGCTGCCAAGGACAGCGGCTGTCCGCTGGTGAAGTAAGGACTCTCCGTCGTCCCGGTTCAACGCCGGGACGATGTGGGGATGGAGCTTGGGTGTTCCTCACGCATGAAGCACTTGCCATACCGCCGCACCCAGCGCGCCGGACCATAGGATTATGCACGCGAACGCCTGAACCCCGAAACCCGGCCCGCGCTTTTCGACAGCCTCCACATAGCCGATGAAATAGAGAATACGGCCGGCGATCCAGACCACGCCGACCGCGGCTGCGATGGCATCGCTGATATAGATCGCAAACAGCCACAGCGCGGGCAGGAAAATCGGCATCCACTCCAGCGTATTCATCTGCACGCGAAACACTCGCTCGAAGTCAGGATGGCCGGTGATTGCCGGTAACTTGACGCCGAACTTCGCGCGCGCCCGCGCCACCTGCGCCGAGGTGAAAAAGTAGAACGCGACGGCGAGGCAAGTGACGATTGCGGTGTAGTGAAACATCCTGAGATTCTCCTTCTGGGCGCAGCGGGCTTAATAACCCGTCATCTCCAGATAGCCAACGCCGCGGTGGCTGCCGGCAAAACTGATCGGTCCTTCCCAATAGGAAAAGCTCGTTCCCATCCAACTCCTGGTGTTCAGTGCCACGCAGTCGACCGACAAAGCAACGGGCGCGATCGCGATGTGCCAGGCGGTCGGAATCCTGCGTCCTTCGATTTCAGTCCAGCTTTTCGGCGTCATCTCGATGTCGGCGGACGCGATCTGCGCGGTGTTGCCATCCGGCAAAATCCAGTTGCCCGACCGATAGTTGCTGCCGTCGGTTTGACGCATCCGATACAGCATCAGCTTTTCGCCGGAAGTCAGATGCAGCGCGAGCCAGTCCCAGCCGGTTTGATCCGACGCCAGCGGTTGGCTGCTCCACTCCCGATCCAGCCAGGCCTGCCCGGTGACCTCGACAGGCTTATCGTCGATGGTGAGACGGCCCTTCACCGAAAGATGCGGCTGGCTGTAATAATACGATGCCTGTTCGCGCTCCGATTTCCGGCTGTAGCCGGCGTCGCCCTGCAGCACCAGCGGCCGATCGGCGTCGAGACGAAGTGCATAGGAAAAATCCGCGCCCGATGCGGCAAGCTCGAGCGGCGCGATGGTGTTGTCATTGAATCCATCAAGCCCGCGCATCTGCCAGGCGTCGATCCAGGCGAGGAACGGCTTTGCCTCGACCCCGGCTTGCCCGACGCCGCCGCGGGCGAAAGCCTCGCTGTATCGGTGCATGTCTGAGCGGGTGACGGCGGCGTGGCCCATCCACAGCTGCTGATTGGCCCAGCTTTCAAGCTGTACTCCCGGCTTTGTTGCGTGACGAAACAAGGTCCATTGCGCGCCATAGGCGACGCCGCTTGCGTCGACGAGATTTGCGGTCACATACCACCATTCGATCCGGAATTCCGGATGCGGACCGTGATCGGCGGGAAAGGCGAAAATCTTGCCGGGTACGACCGCCGCAAATCCTTCCGCATTTTCACCGAGCCTGGCAAAGCCCTGCGCCGATGCTTTGCCGCCAAAGGCTGCGATGAGCGCACCACCGATAAAGCTCCGGCGGAAGATCAAGCCGCTACTGTTCATTGGCAAAAATCCTGATCAGGCTGGCTGGTTGCATGCGCGAAAGTCTGATGACAGGCAACAGCGCGGCGCAGAGCGCCGCCGCCATGGCAACGCCGAGCAGTTCAATCAGTTGCAGCGGGAAGATTTGAAACGGCAGCCGCCAGCCGAAGGCTTTCACATTCACGACCGCGAGCAGGCACCACGCCACCAGGAGGCCCAGCGGCAGCGCGAACAAAGCGGTGATCAGCGCGACGGACATCGTCTTCAACAGCTCGATTACGGCCAGCCGTTGCCGGGTGACGCCGATCGCCCACAGCGGTGCCAGCTGCGGCAGACGGGAATTGGCAAGGGTCAGCAGGCTGGTCAACAGCGCGATGCCGGCAACGCCGAGCGTGAAGGCATTCAAGGCCGCCGTCACCGCAAAAGTGCGGCTGAAAATCTGCGTCGACTCCGCCTTCATCGTCGCCTGGTCGGTAACGTTGCGGTCATCAAGGCCGAATTTTTCCTGCAGCGCGGAGACCAGCGCCGGTATCGCTGACGGCCCGACATGCAGACCAAACCGGGTCAACGGCGTTCCCGGAAAGCGCCGCGTCAGCGCGGCAAAATTGACCGCGACCTGGCCCTTCGGGTTGCCGTAATCGGCGTAGATGCCGACCACTTCGAGCGGCCAGTTTCCGCTCGGCGCGGGCACTTCGATATGATCGCCGATCGCAAGCTTGAGGCGCCGCGCCAGTTGCTCGCTGACGAGACAGGCATCGCCCGGACGCAGGCGAACCCACGCATTCGCGACCGATTGCAACAGCGGCCATTTGTCCCGATAGATGGTGTGATCGGGCAGCCCGAGGACTTCGATGGGCGCCCCGCCCATTTGCGTGTCGGCCCGGCCGCCGGGCAAGATCGCCCGCACCTCGGGCCGTTCGCGCAGCCATCCCTTGATCTCGGTTGCCTGCGCGTCGCTTGCCGCATTGACATAAACATCCGCCGCCAGCCTTCCGTCGAGCCACACCAGGAAGGTGCGGCTAAAACTCTCCACCATGGTGCCGACGCCGACATTGACCGCAAGCGCGAGCAGCAACGCCATCAAGGCCAGCGACAATCCGGAAAGCTGCTGACGGCTGTCGGCCCAGAACCAGACGCCGAGCGGCCGCTTCGCACTGCGCTGGCCGTACGAAAGCACCATTTCCAAAATCATCGGCAGGATCAGCGCGGCCCCAAGCAGCAAGGCCGCCAGCACCGCAAAGCCTGAGATCAAGGAATCGCCGAACCAGAGGAAACCCGCCGCAGCGATGAAGACCACCAGCGCCAGCGCGCTCTGGAAGGTGAGCCAACGGCGTTGCGCCTGTTGCCAGGCTTGCGGCTGCGCCGAAGCCAGCACCGGCATGCGGATCGCCTTGGTCAGGCTCGCCGCCGCCGCAGCGAGGGCGCCCAAGATGCTGATGGCGATACCGGCGACCCACCATTGCGGCTTCAGCGTCAGCTGCCCGGGAACTTGCGCGCCATAGAGCCCGCGCAAGGAGGCGGCGACGTCGGGCAACAGCGCTGCCGCGATCAGGTAACCGCAAACCAGTCCTATGAGCCCTGCCACCAGCGCCACTGAGACCAGTTCGATCACCAGCACGCTGTTGAGCAATCGCGCGGACACGCCGCAGGCGCGCAACGTCCGCAGCATCGGCAGCCGCTGCTCAAAGGCGAGCCCGATTGCCGAATTGACGATGAACAGGCCGACAAAGAACGACAGCAATCCGAACGCGGTCAGGTTGAGGTGAAAACTGTCGGTCAGACGTTCGAGGTCACTTTCCGCGCTCGCCTCGATCAGGCGGAGCTGGTCGCCGACCACCTTTTCCAGCGGCGCCCGCGGGGCTCTGGTCTTGCCGACCAGCAACCGCGACACTTGACCGGGCATCTTCAACAGTTTCTGCGCGACGCCGATATCGACCACCAACACACCGGGCACGAGGTGCGGCTGCACGCGTAGCGGCGGCAATGCGCCACCGCCATTGGATGGCGGCGTCGTCCCTTCCGACAGCTTGAGATCGGCCAGCGTCTCCGGCGCCACCAGCATTTCGCCGGGCGGCGTGACGAAGGATTCCAGGTTGGTTCGTCCAATCGCGGGGGCGTTGCCGACCTCCGCGGGTAGCGTGACCGGCTCGATGCCCAACAGGCGGAACGATCGCCCGGCGATCTGAATTCGGCCTTCGAGTACCGGCGACACCGGCCAGCCGGCCCGGCGCAGGTCGACAAAGAGGTTTTGCGGGAAGGTCACGCTGGTGCGGCCAACCAGCATCGCGGTTCGCGCGCCGCCGAAGACGGCGGCCGCGCGGTCGTAAGAATTGCGTGCCTGCTGGTTCAGCGCCTGCACGCCGCTCCACAGCGCGGTTGCCGAGATCAATCCGATCAGCAAGGTCGCAAGCTGCATTGGATGCCGCCGCCAGTGGCTCAGGAGCACCGCGAAGGTCCACAGCGCGCGTCTCACGCGATCACTCCGGCGTGGAGAGTGACCTGCCGGTCGAGCGTGGCGGCGAGCCGCGCGCTGTGGGTCACCATCAGGAAGCCGCATCCGGTTCGCGTCACCAGGTCGCGCGCCAGAGCCAGCACGTCATCCGCCGTCGTCTCGTCGAGATTGCCGGTCGGCTCGTCCGCGAGCAGGAGCAGCGGTTTCGTCGCCAGAGCGCGCCCGATCGCGACCCGCTGCTGTTGGCCGCCGGATAGTTGTTCGGGGTAGCGATTTAGCAGATGACCGAGCCCGAGCCGCTCCACGAGCTCGTCATGCCATTTCGCGTCGTGGCGGTCGGCGATGCGCGACTGAAACGCAAGATTGTCCTCGACACTCAGGCTCGGGATCAGGTTGAATTGCTGAAACACCAGGCCGAGGCGATCACGGCGCAATTCCGCCCGGCCGGCATCGCTGAGATCGGAGACCAGTTTGTCGGCAAGCCTGATCTCGCCACCGTCGGCGGCATCAAGGCCTGCAATCAGGTGCAGCAGCGTGCTCTTTCCGCTGCCGGATTCACCTGTCAGCGCCACGCTTTCCCCCACGGCGACGGAAAGGTTTACCCCACGAAGCACGGCGACTTCCTCGCCGGCCGTACGGTAGCTCTTTCTAAGACCGGTGACGCTGAGGACGGTGCTGTTGCCGCTTGCCATGCGATGTCGATGCCATGCTGGGGCAGACTGGTCAAAATGCACAGTTGCCACGCCGGGGAACCCATGTAGCATCTGGGTGCGCCGATCGACAGACCCCGCAGGGACGAAACGGGGGAGAGCCGATAATGATGGCTAGCGTGATTCAGCACGCCGCCGTGCCGCTCGATGGCTATATGATGGTTCACCATCAACGCCATCATTACGATCTTATCCGGACTGCTCGGTCTGGCGCCGCTCTGGCCCAACACCAAGCGTGCAAGGCTTTTGGCCGCTGCGCCGCAACCGAAGTTTGCGTGAGGGTCAACAAACATTCTCGTCGTCCCGGCCTTGAGCCGGGACCTATAACCACAAGTGTTCATTGTTTGTCGAAGGGTTCTACCCCAACGCCTGACCGGCAGGCCGCGGCGTATGGATCCCGGCGCAAGGCCGGGACGACACTGTTGGTGTGCTTGCTAACTAGCCGCCACACCAAACTGAGGCTGAGTGCGGCGCGCGCCGCGGATCAATCGGCCCGGCCTTGCGCCGGTGGGCTTGCCGCCGCGCTGCGTCACCACGCCAGAGACGATGGTGGCATCGTAGCCATCGACCTGCTGCAGCAACCGGCGTCCGCCGACTGGAAGATCGTAATGCACCTTTGGCGGATGCAAATGCAGCTTGTCATAGTCGATGACGTTGACGTCGGCCTTGAAGCCCGGCGCGATCAGGCCGCGATCCGTGAGGCCAACGGATAGCGCGGTCTTGCGCGACTGCGCCGCGACGACGAACGGGATCGACAGCTTTTCGCCGCGGGTGCGGTCGCGCGTCCAGTGCGTCAGGAGATAGGTCGGGAAGCTCGCGTCGCAGATGATGCCGCAATGCGCGCCGCCATCGCTCAAGCCGGGCACCGCGGTGGGATCGCACAGCATCTCGCGCACGGCGTCGAGATTGCCGTCGGCGTAGTTGAGGAACGGCACGTAGAGCATGCCGCGGCCGTCATTCGACAGCATCGCGTCATAGGCCAATTCCTCTGGCCGCTGGTCCTGGCGGCGGGCTTGCGCGCCAAGCGTGTTTTCCGGCGGCTGTTCATAATCCGGCGGATCGCCCAGCAGATACATCTTGTCGTAATTGGGCCGGAAGAACAGCGGATCGTCGGTAGCCGTCGCGTGCTCGCTCAGGATGGCGGCGCGCACTTCGGGTTGACGCAATCGTGCCAGCCGCTCCGTCATCGGCAGCTGCGCGATGGCCTTGTAGCTCGGATGGGTCTGGAATGGGTTGCGCGACAACTCGAGCCCAAGCATCAGCCCGACCGGCCGCGCGGCAATTTGCGCTGTGATCGACAGCCCGTTGGCGCGCGCGTCATTGATGGTGCGCATGGTCTGGCGCCAGCGCTCGGGTGCCCTGTCGTTCTGGGTGATCGAGAACGAGATCGGGCATTTGGTGTTCTCGGCCACCCGCAGCATCATCGGCAGGTCTTCATCGATCGTCGAGAGATCGAGCACGAATTGCAGCACGCTGCGGCCGACGCCGTGCATCGCACCGGCGATCGCGGTCAGTTCATCCTCGCCGGCTTTCAGCGTCGGCGTGAAATCGCCGGTCGAGGTGCGGTGGTTCAGGGTGCGCGAGGTGGAAAAGCCCAGCGCGCCCGCGCGCACCGCATCGCCGGCAAGTGCCGCCATCAGCTTGTTATCATCGGGCGTGGACGGATCGCGGCGCGCGCCGCGTTCGCCCATCACGTAAACGCGCAGCGCCGCATGCGGCAATTGCGCGCCGATATCGACGTCGAAATTGCGCTTAGACAGCCATTTCATGTAATCCGGGAAACTTTCC
>JBJMTR010000489.1:0-2762 GCA_045811565.1 Bradyrhizobium sp. | reverse complement strand
GGATGTGCTGTGGTTTCGCGCCGGCAGGAAGGCGGACGAAACCGAGAATGTGTTCGCCCGCGTCGAGCCCGGCAAGATGATGGTCACGTTCGACCGCGGCGACTACTGGCAATGCGCCTACGTCATCGCCAAGGGACAATATGAGGCGGTGAAGGCGAGGGGACTGCAGGCCCTGCTGGACGACGTCGCGCGCATGGCGCCGATCCTCAAATCAGGCCTTTCAGATGTGAAAAGCTGGGACGACGTGAAGCTTCTGACCGTTGCGATCAATCGCCTGAAGCGCTGGACGCGGTCGGGGCTGCTGTGCATCGGCGATGCCGCGCATGCGATGTCCCCGGTCGGCGGCGTCGGCGTCAACCTCGCGGTTCAGGATGCGGTCGCGGCCGCGAACCTGCTGGCTGGAAAGCTTGCGAGCGGTTGCCCTTCGGAGGATGAACTCGATGCGGTGCGGCGCAGGCGCGAGTTTCCGGTGAGAATGACGCAGCGGATGCAGGTGGTCGCGCAGAACAACATCGTCAGTGCCGCGCTGCGGCCTGGCGGCCAGCCGCTGAAAGTCCCGCTTGTGGTGCGGTTGATCACGGCCGTGCCGTGGCTGCAGGGCATCACGGCACGCTTTGTCGGCCTCGGCGTTCGCCCCGAACATGTGCATTCGCCGGCCGTTCACTTTAACCCATGATCGAATACCCGCCATCGACGGGAATGGCCGTACCGGTGACGAAATCCGAAGCAGGCGACGCGAGAAACACGGCGACGCCAGCGAAATCGCCGATCCCTCCCCAGCGCGCCGCCGGCGTCCGTGCGAGAACGCGGTCGTGCAGGCCGTCGATCTCTTTGCGGGCGCGTTTGGTCAGATCGGTGTCGATCCAGCCCGGCAGCACGGCATTGGCCTGGATGTTGTCGGCGGCCCATGCGCAGGCGCAGGAGCGCGTGAACTGTACGATGCCGCCTTTGCTCGCCGCATAGGCCGGCGTAAAGCTCGCGCCGAAGATCGACATCATCGAACCGATGTTGATGATCTTGCCGCCGCCCGCCGCTTTCATGTCCGGATAGACCGCCTGCGAGCACAGGAAGGCGCTGGTCAGGTTGGTCGCAATCACGCTGTCCCATTCGGCGATCTCAAGCGTGTGCGGCGGTTTGCGGATATTGATGCCGGCATTGTTGACGAGGATGTCGATCCGGCCGAGCTCGGCTTTGACGCGCTCGACCATGGCGCCGACTGCTTTCTTGTCGGTTACGTCGGCTACAACGGATATCGCTTTGGTGCCGCCGCGTTCGAGCTCGCGGGCGGCATCCAGCGACTTCGCCTCGTTACGTCCGACGACCGCAATCGCAGCACCTGCTTCGGCCAATCCCTTTGCCATGCCGAGCCCTATGCCGCCGTTACCGCCGGTGACAACAGCCACCTTGCCGCTGAGATCGAAGAGTTTTGTTGCCATTGTTGTTATCCTTCCCAGTCAGGCCCGGGGCTTCTTCCCGGGGATCACATCTTTCTTGTTGCCGATGTTTAGCGACGTGGATGGGCGGGACAAGCCCGGCCACGAGCAAACCCATCACGGAGTCGGTCCTCGATTTACCTCCGGCTCTGCCAGATCAGGATAAGACCGATCGCGCCGAGCGCCGCGCCATATCCCGCCCACTGGATCTGGTTGATCATGAAACTCGACGTCGGCCATGCGATCACGCCGAGGCCCTGGCCGATCCACAGTAGCCCCACGGCCACTGCCAGGAAGCCTGCGATTAAAAGCGCTGTGCGCATCGTGTTTCCTCCGCTGCGGGTGTGGTTCTTCCAATCCAACAAGAAAATTCGAGAGAAGGGGCGGCCAGGCACTTCGGGTGCCGAATGTCTAGAGGGATCTCTAATGGAATGCCTCGTCGCTTGCGAACAACAAAAAAGCCCCGGACCATGCCGGGGCTTTTGAGCTGCTGATTTAGCAGAGATCAGTACCTCGCGGCGATCGGAGCCCCGCCCCAGTTGAAGCGATAGACCAGCGAGGTGCTGATGGTCTGTACCCAAGGCTTGAAGGTGACTGCCGTGCCGGTCAGGCCGCCGCCAAACGCAGGGGTGAACGTCTCGGGCAGCGCAATGCGATCATAGAAAGCCGAACGATATTCGGTCTTCATGAACCAGCCGGGCGCCGTGATTCCGAAAATGTCGAGGTTGTTCTCGACGCCGCCGCCAATGAACCACCCGTCACGACGGAAGGAAGGTGTGGTGGTAACCCCCGCGGTTCCGAGGGTCGGGTCCAGGAACGTCTGAGTGGTTCCAGACCACTCCGAACCGGAGTAACCGGCATTGACGTAGGACAGCACATTGGGCGCAACCAGATAACCCAGTCTCACACCACCGGCGTAGCTGGTCCGAAGCTTTTCGCGCCCCTCAGTACCGAAAAATGGATCGCTCAGAGAACCCCGGAGATCTCCGAATTGGCCGTCACCGAAAATGCCGGCCACCCACCTGCCGGCAAACTGCCAATCGTAGCCGATACCGACTGTTCCAAACCAACCGCTGCCGCCCAGCCGCTGATCGCGGGTGAGTGCAACAGGCGCTCCCGGGAAAGTCTGCACGTTGCTGTCGGCATTCCACAACCCGCCGCCGCCACCACCGAAGATGTAAAAGCCGGTCCAGTTATAAGCCGGCGCAAGCGGCGGCGGCGCCTTTGTATACGGGCGAGCGCCGAGGTCGGCCGCCGAGGCCGATCCGGTGAATACCGCCACCGCGGTCAGAGCGAGCACCAATCTTTTCATTTTCAATTCCTCAGTAT
>JBJMTR010000488.1:0-9876 GCA_045811565.1 Bradyrhizobium sp. | reverse complement strand
TCGCTTCGCCGGTGGCCGGGTTGCGGCCCATCCGCGCTGCGCGCTTGCGGACCTGGAGGATGCCGAGCCCGACGATGCGGATGCGCTCGCCCTTCTTCAGGTGCTTGGTGATCCGGGTCACCATGTCGTTCAGGATCGACTCGGCCTGCTTTTTGGACAATTCCTGGTCCTCGGCGATTGCCGCCGCCAGGTGCTTAAGCGTAATGGTCGCGGGTGTCGCTGCCTTCTTCGCCATATTCGGCCCTCCTGTTTGTTGAATGGCTTAAGAGCGTTTTCGAGCGAAGCGGGGAACCGGTTCGCCTGAAAAACGCGTCCAGTAGAGACCTGGAGGCCCGGCTCTGATTTTCGATCAGAACCGAGGCTCTAAGAAACCAAGACGTATCAGGCATTATTCGATTCGGGGGGCGGCTGACTACGCTGTTTTGCCTGTAAACAGGCCATTATTTGCATCGGCTTCGCAAAAACGCCCGATTGGCGCGGGGATTCGCAACGTCCTTGACTAAAGAGGAGCAGGCCTTTAAGCCCTCGTTCCTGCGCGGATCAGGATCTGATTACGGCATCCGCGGGAGTAGCTCAGTTGGTTAGAGCGCCGCCCTGTCACGGCGGAGGCCGCGGGTTCGAGTCCCGTCTCTCGCGCCATTGACCCAATGGCCTTGCGCGAGTTCGAAGCGCCGCAAACGAACAGGCCGCCCGGAGGCGGCCGTTTTTATGCGCGAAAGAGATCACGACCAAATCAGCGGACGGTGGAGGTCCCCGAGCTGGTGATCGCCACCGGCTTGCCTGCCTTCACGACTTGTGTGGTGTGGGCCGTCTGGGTGAATTCCGAATTGGTGCGTGCGGCAATACTGAACGCGGCGACCGCAATGCCGGCGACAAGCGCAACCACCACAATCTTCAGGTGGGTCGAACGGTCCGCTGAGTGAATTGAGTGGTTCATCTGAGCCCCCGGGGGTCTTTGCCGCCGTCTGTCGATCAGAGCCTAGGCTTCGCCTGTTTCAGGATGGTTTCGTGGGGTCTCCAAAATGGTTTCGTCGGTCGCCCAGATCGGTTTCACCCGGCTCGCGGAGAAAGGGTTCGACCGAATTGCGACCCAGGCTCCGGACGGCGCCAGACAGCGAGGCCGGACATGATCGCCGGGGCCCACAACTTCCAGCGATCGTGACGGCGGGTGATGTGCGCCACAACGCGCGCCGTCCAGCCGGCCCGCCATTCGGGCCCTCAGGTGCCGGCTGGGTGCCGATCTCAGGGCTCGCCGAACGATGGGCGCGCGCAAACACAGGCACTGAACCGCCGACCAGGCGTTGCTCCGTAAAGGCCGGAACGGCCGCCAGAGCAGGCGATTTCACCGCGAGAGAGGCGGGCAGAGCGTCAAGATTGCTTGTCTTGCGCCCTCTGTTGCGCTGCGCTAAGCCTCCGGAATAATTCCAATCAGCGAATCTGCGGCCCAGTAAGACCGCAGGAAAAGGCACCGCCGATATGAACGGCATCCTGCAGAATTATCTCCCTCTTGTAGTATTTATCGGGGTCGCGGGCCTGATCGGTCTTGCGCTTCTGATCGCCCCGTTCCTGCTCGCGTTCCAGCAGCCGGACCCGGAAAAATTGTCCGCTTATGAATGCGGATTCAACGCTTTTGACGACGCGCGGATGAAGTTCGACGTCCGCTTTTATCTGGTGGCGATCCTCTTCATCATCTTCGACCTCGAGGTCGCCTTCCTGTTCCCTTGGGCGGTGGCGTTCGGGAAACTCGGCGCGACCGGCTTCTGGTCGATGATGGTGTTCCTCGCCGTCCTGACCGTCGGCTTTGCCTATGAATGGAAGAAAGGCGCGCTCGAATGGGATTGAACCCCACCGCCGCAACGCCAATATCCTCGCCGGTGATCGCGCCGGCGGCGAAGGGCATCATAGATCCCGCCACCGGCAAGCCGGTCGGCGCCAATGACCCATATTTCCTCGAGGTCAATCACGAGCTGTCGGACAAGGGCTTCTTCGTCGCCGCGACCGATGACCTGATCACTTGGGCGCGCACGGGCTCGCTGATGTGGATGACGTTCGGCCTCGCCTGCTGCGCGGTCGAGATGATGCAGGTATCGATGCCGCGTTATGACGTCGAGCGCTTCGGCTTTGCCCCGCGCGCCTCGCCCCGGCAGTCCGACGTGATGATCGTGGCGGGCACGCTGACCAACAAGATGGCGCCGGCGCTGCGCAAGGTCTACGACCAGATGCCGGAGCCGCGTTACGTGATCTCGATGGGGTCGTGCGCCAACGGCGGCGGCTACTATCACTACTCCTACGCGGTGGTGCGCGGCTGCGACCGCGTCGTGCCCATCGACATCTACGTGCCGGGCTGTCCGCCGACGGCGGAAGCGCTGCTCTACGGCATCCTGCTGTTGCAGAAGAAGATCCGCCGTACCGGCACTATCGAACGCTAAGGTATTACGTAATGGACGACGGCAAGCTCGACGCCTTGGGGCAGACGATCGTTAGCGCGCTTCCCGGCGCGGCGACCGCGCATTCGGTCGGCTTCAATCAGCTCACGATTGCGGTCGAAGCGAGCAGGATCATCGAGGTCGTAAAATTCCTGCGCGACGATCCGAACTGCCGCTTCGTCAATCTGACCGACGTGACGGCGGTCGATTATCCGAACCGCGAAAAGCGCTTCGACGTGGTCTATCACCTGCTCTCGCCGACGCTGAACGCGCGCATCCGCCTGCGTGCGGAAGCCGACGAGACGACGCAGGTGCCCTCGATCATCGACGTGTTTCCCGGCGCCGACTGGTTCGAGCGCGAGACTTACGACCTCTACGGCGTGATCTTCACCGGCCATCCCGACATGCGGCGGCTTCTGACGGACTACGGTTTCGACGGCCATCCCCTGCGCAAGGATTTCCCGCTGACCGGATTCGTCGAGGTGCGCTACGACGATCAGGAGAAGCGGGTGCTGTACGAGCCCGTCCGCCTCAACCAGGAATTCCGCAAGTTCGATTTCCTCTCCCCTTGGGAGGGCGCGGACTATCCGGTGCTGCCCGGGGACGAGAAAGCAGGGACGAAATCGTGATCCTGCTCGATATTCGCTATTCGCCATTCGGTATTCGCCCGCGAGCGACGGCTGCGCCATGAACGAACACCTCCGCAATTTCACCATCAACTTCGGTCCGCAACATCCGGCGGCTCACGGCGTGCTGCGCCTAGTGCTCGAACTTGACGGCGAAGTGGTTGAGCGCGTCGATCCGCATATCGGGCTGCTTCATCGCGGCACCGAGAAGCTGATCGAGCACAAGACCTATCTGCAGGCGATCCCGTATTTCGATCGGCTCGACTACGTCGCACCGATGAACCAGGAGCACGCGTTCTGTCTGGCGGCAGAAAAGCTGCTCAACATCGCGGTGCCGCGCCGCGGGCAACTGATCCGCGTGCTCTACTGCGAGATCGGCCGCATCCTGTCGCATCTGCTCAACGTCACTACCCAGGCGATGGACGTCGGCGCGTTGACCCCGCCGCTCTGGGGCTTTGAAGAGCGCGAAAAGTTGATGGTGTTTTATGAGCGCGCCTCCGGCTCGCGCATGCATGCGGCCTATTTCCGCGTCGGCGGCGTGCACCAGGACCTGCCGCCGAAACTCATCGACGATATCGATGCCTGGTGCGATCCGTTCCTACAGGTCGTCGCCGATCTCGAAACCCTGCTGACCGGCAACCGCATCTTCAAGCAGCGCAATGTCGATATCGGGGTGGTGACCCTGAAGCAGGCCTGGGAGTGGGGTTTCTCCGGCGTGATGGT
The DNA here is from genome assembly GCA_045811565.1 of Bradyrhizobium sp. Taxonomy (GTDB): domain Bacteria; phylum Pseudomonadota; class Alphaproteobacteria; order Rhizobiales; family Xanthobacteraceae; genus Bradyrhizobium. Next base: position 6,101 of record JBJMTR010000488.1, on the reverse strand, counting down.
GCGCGGCTCCGGTGCGGCATGGGATCTACGCAAGGCACAGCCGTACGAATGCTATGCCGAGATGGATTTCGACATTCCGATCGGCAAGAACGGCGACTGCTACGATCGCTACTGCATCCGCATGGAAGAAATGCGGCAGTCGGTGCGCATCATGAAACAGTGTATCGCCAAGCTGCGGGCGCCGGACGGGCAGGGGCCGGTTGTCGTCGAAGACAACAAGATTGCCCCACCGCGCCGTAGCGAGATGAAACGTTCGATGGAAGCGCTGATCCATCATTTCAAGCTATATACCGAGGGCATCCACGTGCCGGCCGGTGAAGTCTACGCCGCGGTCGAGGCACCCAAGGGCGAGTTCGGCGTTTACCTGGTCGCCGACGGGAGCAATAAGCCCTACAAGTGCAAGATCCGCGCGCCGGGCTTTGCGCATCTGCAGGCCATGGACTTCATCTGCCGCGGCCATCTCTTGGCCGACGTCTCGGCGATCCTCGGCTCGCTCGACATCGTGTTCGGAGAGGTCGATCGATGATGGCGCAGGCGCCTATCCAGTTTGATCGCGCCTCAGGAGCTCTCCAGGGAGCTAACATGTGGGAGCGGACGGCTGCGCTGGTGCTTTCGACGGGATCGAAGATCTCGTCGCATTTCTCGCATATGGGCTACATCGCCTGCGCCAATCTGCTACGTAAGACGCTGCCCGAGCGCAACATCGCGATCAAACTCAATCCCGACGCTGTCTTCGAATTTCCGTATGGCGACGGCTACTGGAGCAAATTGCTCAATCGCTCGTATCACTACGAGAACGAACTCGAGTTGCTGTTTAAGGATTCCGCTGACGTCGACTACACGCTGCTCGATTGCGGCGCCAATTACGGGTACTGGTCGGTGCTGGTCTCAAGCGCGCCGTTCGGCGCGCACAAGGCGATCGCGATCGAGCCTTCGGGTCGTAATTTTCCTAAGCTTGTCAATAACGCAAAGCTCAACGGCAACCGCTTCGAGACGCTGAAATGCGCGATCGGCGCGGGCAGGGGCACGGCGCGGCTGTCCGGCACCAAACATGAAGCATTCAGCATCGCCGGGGACCAGGATGACGGCGAGGAAGTGCCGGTTATAGCCCTCGACAACCTGCTCGACGACGGCAAGATTTCCCCTGGTGGAAAATACCTGATCAAGCTCGACGTCGAGGGCGTTGAGATCGAAGCGATGAAGGGCGGCGCGCGGCTTATGCAGGGTGACAGCGTATTGCTCTGCGAGGAGCATGGCAGCGATCGCCAACATACCGTATCGCGCTATATTCTCGAACAGACTCCGCTGAAGCTGATCGTCCACGATCCCCGCTCTAACCGCCTTGAAGCCGTGAGCGAGCTTTCGATCCTCGACCGCATCAAGGTTTCAACCCATGTCGGCTATAACGTGTTCGGCACCGCAAGCGCATTCTGGCAAGACCGGATCAACGCGCTGAATGCGAAGTCCGCGCGCCGCGTGCAATGAGAGACTGAAACAATGTCCGTTCGCCGCCTTGCCCCGAAGGAATTGCAGCCAGCGAGCTTTACGTTCTCGGAAGAGAACCTCGCCTGGGCGAAGCAACAGATCGCTAAATACCCACCTGGACGCCAGGCCTCGGCGGTGATTGCGATCCTGTGGCGTGTGCAGGAACAGCACGAGGGATGGATTTCGGAAGCGGCGATCCGCGCCGTCGCGGATTTGCTTGATATGCCCTACATCCGCGTGCTGGAGGTCGCGACCTTCTACACCATGTTCCAGCTGCAGCCGGTCGGCAAGAAGGCCCATGTGCAGGTCTGCGGCACCACGCCATGCCGTCTGCGAGGCGCCGGCGACCTGATCGAGGTATGCCAGAGCCGCATCCATCATGAGCCCTTCCATCTGTCGAAGGACGGCAATTTCAGCTGGGAAGAGGTCGAGTGTCTCGGCGCCTGCGTCAACGCGCCGATGGTGCTGATCTGGAAGGACACCTACGAGGACCTGACCAAGGAAAGCTTTGGCAAGGTGCTGGACGGGTTTGCCTCGGGCAATCCGGCAAAACCCGGACCGCAGATCGACCGTCAGTTCTCGGCGCCGGTCGGCGGACCGACCACGCTGAAGGAAACCACATGACGAGTAATCTCCGCGTGCTGGCGGACCGGCCGAGGAGGGCTGGCGCGATGAAGAACTGGCGCTATATCGCCCTGCACGGCGCGGCCGCTGCGGCGTTCATTTTCCTGCTGCAGCGATACGCGCTCAGCGCCTCGCTTGAATCATCTTTGCTGTGGGCGCTGACGTTCGGCGGCTGTGCCGCCGGCCTTGCTTATTCGCAGTCCAATCGCTGACCCCAGGAAGTTTTGGTCATGCTCGACGACAAAGATCGCATCTTCAAAAACCTCTACGGCCTCCACGACTGGGGTCTTGCGGGGGCGCGCCGTCGCGGCGCCTGGGACGGCACCAAGGCGATCATCGACAAGGGCCGCGACTGGATCATCAACGAGATGAAGGCCTCGGGCCTTCGCGGCCGCGGCGGGGCGGGTTTCCCGACGGGGCTGAAATGGTCGTTCATGCCCAAGGAATCCACCGACGGCCGACCGAGCTATCTCGTGGTCAACGCCGACGAGTCCGAGCCCGGGACCTGCAAGGACCGCGAGATCATGCGGCACGATCCGCATCTCCTCGTCGAAGGCTGCCTGCTCGCGAGCTTCGCGATGGGCGCCCATGCCTGTTACATCTATGTGCGTGGCGAGTTTATCCGCGAACGCGAGCATCTACAGGCCGCGGTCGATCAGGCCTATGAAGCGAAGCTGATCGGCAAGGACAACGTCAACGGCTGGCCCTTTGACCTCTATGTCACCCACGGCGCCGGCGCCTATATCTGCGGCGAAGAGACCGCGCTGCTGGAAAGCCTCGAGGGCAAAAAAGGCATGCCGCGATTAAAGCCGCCATTCCCGGCCAATGTCGGGCTGTTTGGCTGCCCGACCACCGTCAACAACGTGGAGTCGATTGCGGTCGCGCCGGATATCCTGCGGCGGGGCGCGGCTTGGTTTGCCGCGATCGGTCGGCCCAACAATGTCGGCACCAAGCTGTTCTGCGTCTCCGGTCATGTCGAGCGGCCCTGCAACGTCGAAGAAGCCATGGGCATTCCGTTCCGCGAATTGATCGAGCGCCATTGCGGCGGCATCCGCGGCGGCTGGGACAATCTCAAGGCGGTTATCCCCGGCGGCTCGTCGGTGCGTATGGTTCCGGCCGAGCAGATCATCGATACGCCGATGGATTTCGACAGCCTCGGCAAGCTACGCTCCGGTCTCGGCACCGCCGCTGTCATCGTCATGGATAAATCGACCGATCTGATCCGGGCGATCGCGCGCATTGCCTATTTCTACAAGCACGAAAGCTGCGGCCAGTGCACGCCGTGCCGCGAAGGTACGGGGTGGATGTGGCGGGTGCTGACGCGCATGGCCGAGGGCCGCGCCCACAAGCGCGAGATCGACATGCTGCTGGAAGTGACAAAACAGGTCGAGGGTCACACCATCTGCGCGCTCGGCGATGCCGCTGCCTGGCCGATCCAGGGGCTGATCGCGCATTTCCGTCACGAGATCGAGGCGCGGATTAACGAGTATTCGCACAAGGCGAATGTCGATGATGCCGGCATTCTCGATCCCGCGCAAATGGCCGCGGCGGAGTGAGGGCGATGTCGCAACCGAGCTTCTGGTGGCAGAGATACGGAACGCTTGCGCAGATGGCGCAGGCGGCCGTGGCGCTGCTCGGCTTTGTTGCGATCCTGTTCCAGATCAACGAAATCCGCACCAACAACCGCGCCGCAAGCGCGCGGCAGGCGTTTCTGGGCTATACTGAACTCGCGTTCCAGAACCCGAAATTCTCGCAGCCGGACTACGACACGATCAAGGCCGGCAGCGGCGAGGAGCGGGTTCAGTATGAGAGCTTCGTCTCCTACTTCCTTTACGCCTGCGAGGAGACGATCGCCGCCTTCGTCGACAAGCGCGAATGGCAGGCGTCCTGCGATTACGACCTGAAACCGCATCTGTCGTTCCTGTGCGAGAAGAACGCGGCGCAGCCGGCCTATCTCGCCACCTACGGCGCCGAGACCCAGCAATGGGTCAAAGCGTCGATGAAGACCGCCAGCGTTACACCGCCAGACTGCAAGCTGGGAAAGACTTGAGGCAATGACCAAACTGATCATCGATGGCAAAGAAATCGATGTGCCTGCGGAATACACGCTGCTGCAGGCGTGCGAGGCGGCGGGCGCCGAAATCCCGCGCTTCTGCTACCACGAGCGGCTGTCGATCGCCGGCAATTGCCGGATGTGCCTTGTCGAGGTGAAGGGCGGCCCGAAGCCGGTGGCGAGCTGCGCCTGGGCTGTGCGCGATTGCCGTCCCGGCCCGAAGGGCGAGCCGCCGGAAATTTCCACGCGTTCGCCGATGGTGAAGAAGGCCCGCGAAGGCGTGATGGAATTCCTGCTGATCAACCATCCGCTGGATTGCCCGATCTGCGACCAGGGCGGCGAGTGCGACCTCCAGGACCAGGCGATGGGCTATGGGGTCGATACCAGCCGCTTCGCCGAGAACAAGCGTGCAGTCGAGGACAAATATCTGGGCGCGTTGGTGAAGACCTCGATGAACCGCTGCATCCAGTGCACGCGCTGCGTCCGCTTCTCCGCCGAAGTCTGCGGGGCACCGGAAATGGGCGCGACCGGCCGCGGCGAGGACATGGAGATCACGACCTATCTGGAGCAGGCGCTGACCTCGGAGCTTCAGGGTAATCTGGTCGATATCTGTCCCGTGGGTGCGTTGACCTCGAAACCCTACGCCTTTGCCGCGCGGCCCTGGGAACTCGGCAAGACGCAGTCGGTCGACGTGATGGATGGCGTCGGGTCGGCGATCCGGGTCGATACCCGCGGCCGCGAGGTGATGCGAATCCTGCCGCGCATCAACGAAGCCGTGAACGAGGAATGGATTTCGGACAAGACCCGTCACATCGTCGACGGCCTGCGGACGCAACGGCTCGATCGCCCGTATATCCGCGAAAATGGTCAGCTCCGCGTGGCCTCGTGGACTGAAGCCTTTGCGGCTATCGCCGCCAAGGTCAGACTCAGCGACGGCAAGCGGATTGGCGCAATCGCCGGCGATCTCGCCGCGGTGGAGGAGATGTTCGCGCTCAAGGAGCTGTTGGCCAAATTTGGCTCCTGCAATCTTGCGGTGCAGGGCGGCGACGCCTTCGATCCGAAAGCCGGCCGCGCGTCCTACATCTTCAATCCGACAATTGCCGGCATCGAACAGGCCGACGCGCTTTTGATCGTGGGATCGAACCCGCGCAAGGAAGCGGCCATTCTCAACGCGCGGATCCGCAAGCGCTGGCGCGCAGGGCAGCTCAAGATCGGCGTCATCGGCCCCAAGGCGGAACTGACCTATCCCTACGACCATCTCGGCGCGGGCACGGATACGCTGAGTAAACTTGCCGCCGGCAAGCATTCGTTTGCGGACGTGCTAAAGAACGCCAAGAAGCCCATCGTGATGGTCGGCGCGGGCGCCTTCGGGCGGCATGACGGCGCCGCGGTGCTGGCACTCGCGGCAAAGCTCGCGGCTGACGTCGGCGCGCTCAAGGACGGCTGGAACGGGTTCGGGGTGTTGCACGATACTGCCTCGCGCGTCGGCGCACTCGATCTCGGCTTCGCGCCGGGTGCTGACGGCTTGAGCGCGGCGCAGATGACGACGTTCGGCACGCTCGATGTGCTGTTCCTGCTCGGCGCCGACGAGATCAAGGTACCGGATGGGACCTTCGTGGTTTATATAGGCACCCATGGCGACCGCGGCGCCCATCGCGCGGACGTCATTTTGCCGGGGGCGGCCTACACCGAAAAATCCGGCATTTACGTCAATACCGAGGGCAGGGCGCAGACGGCCAGCCGCGCGTCGTTCCCGCCCGGCGAAGCGCGTGAGGATTGGGCGATCATCCGTGCACTCTCGGATGTTCTGGGCAAGAAACTGCCTTATGACTCGTTGCAGGCATTGCGCCAGGCGCTGTTCAAGACGGCGCCGCATCTGATGCACATCGACCGGATCGAACCCGGCAAGGCCGATGACGTGAAGGCGCTGGCGGGCAAG
>JBJMTR010000487.1:0-2222 GCA_045811565.1 Bradyrhizobium sp. | reverse complement strand
CAGCCCTCTGTACGCGCTGAAGGAAGCGGCCAAAGCCGCGGCCCACGGCGGCGCGGTCACCCAGCAAGCCGTCCTCGGGGTGGTGTCGCTCATCCTCTGGGCGCTCATCCTGATCATCTCAATTAAATATGCGCTTTTGATCCTGCGCGCGGACAACCGCGGCGAAGGCGGGATCGTCGCGCTATTGGCGCTGCTCCACGCCCGCAACGCCCAGCCGGGAACGTGGCGTGCGCAACTTCTCATGGTCGGCCTGGTCGGCGCGGCACTGCTTTACGGCGACGGCGCCATCACGCCCGCGATTTCGGTGCTGAGCGCGATCGAAGGCTTGAAAGTAGACGCCCCCTCGCTCGCGCCGGCGGTGGTCCCGATCACCATCGCCATTCTGGTCGGGCTGTTCGTGATGCAGAGGCGAGGCACCGGATTCATCGGCAGGATCTTCGGCCCGGTGATGCTAGGATGGTTCGTTGTGCTCGCAGCCCTCGGCATCCGAGGCATTGTCCAGGCGCCGGCAGTATTGGCGGCGCTCAGTCCGCTCTACGCCTTTGACTTCCTGGTCCACCAGGATTTCCACATCAGCTTCGCCGTTCTCGGCTCCGCGTTTCTTGCCGTGACCGGCGGCGAAGCGATGTACGCCGACATGGGACATTTCGGGCGTTTCCCGATCCGCTTCGCCTGGTTTGCGGTGGCGCTTCCTGCGCTTGTCTTGAACTATTTTGGACAAGCCGCCCTGCTCGTCACCGATCCGACCGCGATCGACCACCCGTTTTACCAGCTCGCGCCCGATGCGCTGCACTACCCGCTCGTCGCGCTTGCGGCACTGGCAACCGTGATTGCCTCGCAGGCGATCATTTCCGGCGTGTTTTCGCTGACCCAGCAATCGATCCAGCTCGGCTTCCTGCCACGGATGCACATCAGGCATACGACGAGCCATGCGATCGGCCAGATCTACGTGCCGCTGGTGAACTGGCTGCTCGCCGCCGCAACGCTAGGGGCCGTTCTGAGCTTCGGCTCGTCAGAGGCGCTCGCCGGCGCCTACGGCATTGCGGTTTCGCTACTGATGGCGATCACCACGCTGCTTGCGGCCCTGGTCGCGATCCAGTGGGGTTATCCGCCGCTCATCGTGATCGCGGTGAACGGCTTCTTCTTTGTCATCGACTGCATTTTCTTTGCCGCGAATTCGATCAAACTATTTGAAGGCGGCTGGTTTCCGCTGCTGCTCGCCGCGATCGTCGCGTTCCTGATGCTGACCTGGCGCAGCGGCGTCAAGCTGGTTGAGCGCGCGCGCGGAAAACTGCGCCAGCCGGAAGAAGATCTGATCGAGACCGCCGTCAACAAATGCCGCGCAAGGCTTGCGGGGACCGCGGTGTTCCTGGCGTCGGCCCCCAGGGGCGTGCCGCTCGCGCTCACGCAGTTCGTCAGGCACAATCACGTCCTGCACGAGCGCGTGGTGCTGGTGACCGTGCTGATCGAAGAATCCCCGCGCATCCCGGACGAAGAACGCGCCGAGGTGATCGAAATCATCCCGGGCATCACGCGCGTCATCCTGCACTACGGCTTTATGCAGTATCCGACGATCTATGAGGGACTGATTCTCACCTGCAAGCAGGGCAAGCTACCGGGCGTCGATCTCTCTGACGTCACCTATTTCATCGGCCGAGAGACCATCATCCCGCGGGAGGATATCCCGGGCATGTGGGTCTGGCGCGAGGCGCTGTTCGCGTTTCTGCAACGCAACGCCGAACGCACAGCCGCGTTCTTCGGCGTGCCGACGGGACAGGTCGTGGAGTTCGGGACGGAAATCGAGATTTAGGAGTTTGGTTGAAATCAGTTATCGCCGGGCTCGAGCCGCCCTCGCCTCGAAGAAGATGAATGCGCGGGTCGAGCCCGCGCATGACGCTTGTACAGCCGCAATCTCGCTGCAGCGCTGCTGGCTACTCGCCACTGCTGGCGCTACCGCCATTACCGTTTACGCCATTCTCGCCGTCGTCGCCGATGTGCTCGACCGACACCACATGCTCGTCCTCGGCGGTGTCGAACACGATGACGCCCTGGGTGGAGCGGCCGGCGATTCGGATGCCCTCGACCGGGCAGCGGATCAATTGGCCCTTGTCGGTCACCAGCATGATCTGGTCGGTCTCCTCCACCGGGAATGACGCCACCAGCTTGCCGTTGCGGTTATTGACCGACATCGCGACGATGCCTTTGCCGCCGCGCCCGGTGGT
>JBJMTR010000486.1:0-3054 GCA_045811565.1 Bradyrhizobium sp. | reverse complement strand
GGATCAGGTGCCTTTCGCGAAATATGCCAAGGCGGCGGAAAGCCTTCTCAAACCCTCGTCGGCAGCCCGGGCGGTCGCCAGCGGCGCGCCTTTCATCGAGCGGGTCGACCTGCTGGTGAAGCTGATCTCGCATCAGCTCGATATGCCCAATCCCGAGATCGACCGCACGGTCCAGATCGTCGATCAGAAACTGAACGAGCGGATCGTGCCGGGCGGATCGGGGTCGGCGTGAGATCGTATGGATTCCGGACAGCCGCTTTCGCGGCTTCCGGAATGACGAGATCATCCATCTGCCGACAAAAATTCCAGCGCTTTTTCACGAGACGGGAAGCGTCCAAGTTCGCGGTAATCAGGATCGTGCTCGGCGGTCTCCGGCGACCAGAGCACGACGAACTCATTGCCTTCCTGTTCGATCAACGTAGTTAGTTCTTCACTCTCATAGGGCGTCATGTCGCGGGCGCCGCAATGCGGACACTCGTCGTCACACATGCAGGACCATTCGTCGGCCCACCGCCGTTTGCAACGCGCGCATTTGTAGAGGTTCAGAAACCAGGCCATGCCGCGCCCCCTTACGATCTCAAACGATAATTGCCGCGAGACACGAAATCGATAAATCCGCGGTCGCGCAGATATTGGAGCTGTTGCCGTATCTTGGGTCTGACGTTCTGGTTGCCCGGGTACAGATCACCCAAATGCCGTTCAAAGGCATAGATTTCATCAAGCGTGAAATCGCGCTTTCCGAGCGACTCCACGCACTTCATGACGTCAAGCAACCAGCCCCGGGTCTCTGGCGGCTCGTTTCTAAGGAAGAGTGTCCTTTGCCAGTCGGAAAGGACCAGTTCCTTGTCGCGAATGACGCCATTCTGCACAATGTGAATCTTTCCAGAATCCGGAACACGTCCAAGCAGGATATTCGATCCAATCCAGCCAGCGCGCCGTGCCCTGGCCGCTAAAGGCTTTCGCTCCTCAATGAGATCCCGCACAAAGAAGTGTTTCGGCACAATGAGGAGATTGACCACTGCGAGAGATTTGAGGTCGTAGTTCATCAACAGCAGGTTGGGATTGTTGCTCGCTGCCAAACGCTCGCATTTTGTCTTGTAAGCGCCATCTGCCACCTTCGCGCCAAACCTACCCTTCTGGCTTTTGAGTTCGAATTCCTCGTTACACGATCCGCAAAGGAAATCGGCGAGGGGGCTGTTGTTGGGAAACTGCGACATCTTCGCGTTACCGCAATGAGGGCAATACGCCCACGCGCTAACCCACGCTTCCGTCCACGCGCGGGCATTTTGCGAACCGCTGGTGTAGGACGATTGGGATTCTTCGAAGCCGAGTTTCATGCCGCTAGTTTAGAGATACGCGATCGAATTGCCAGCGGCTGGTACCTACCGCTTCTTCCACCCACCGCGATGCCCCGGTGCGCCGCCGCTGGAGCGTGGGGCGGGGCCGAACTCGGGGCCGGACTGGCGCGAGTCGGTGGGCTGGAAGATTTTGCTGCCGCTGCTTGCTCCGGTGTCATCGCGCGAAGGTTTTCGCGAGGGCGCGCGGTCGGGACGGAAGGGCAGGGATTCCGGGCCGTGCATTTCGTCGAGATGGGGTTTGTGGACCTTTGATAGGCCACGACTCGTGGACCCCCCTCCCTGACCTCGAGAGCGAGCTTCGCTCGCCGCGGACGGCGCAAGCGGTGAGGGAACGGAAGCAGCGCCGCTGCGGGGCGCAGGGCTGCCGCCACGCATTCCGCCGCCGCGCTTCTTCATTGCGCTCGTGGGCAAGTTCGCGGCTTCGCCATACTTCTTCATCCCCGCATACGCGCCGGCCTTGCCCTGCACCGTGCGCTGTTTCGCGGTGGGGTCGTCGACGACGGCCATTTCGGTGGCGCGCAGGCGCTTGACTTCGTCGCGCAGGCGCGCGGCCTCCTCGAAATTGAGATCGGCGGCGGCTTCGCGCATCCTGGTTTCGAGGTCGTTCAGCACGGTCTCGAAATTGTGCCCGATCGAGATGACGTCGTCGGCCATGCCGCCATCGCCGATCTCGACCAGCACGTGGTCGCGCTCGTAGACGGAGTTCATGATGTCGCCGATCGACTTCTTCACACTCTCCGGCGTGATGCCATGCTCGGTGTTGTACTCGACCTGCTTCTCGCGGCGGCGGTTGGTCTCGGCGATGGCGCGCTCCATCGATCCGGTCATCTGATCGGCATAGAGGATCACCTTGCCGTCGACGTTGCGCGCGGCGCGGCCGATGGTCTGGATCAGCGAGGTCTCGCTGCGCAGAAAGCCTTCCTTGTCGGCGTCGAGGATCGCGACCAGCGCGCATTCGGGAATGTCCAGCCCTTCGCGCAACAAATTGATGCCGACCAGCGCGTCGAACGCGCCGAGCCGCAGATCCCGGATGATCTCGATGCGCTCGATGGTGTCGATATCGCTATGCATGTAGCGAACGCGGATTCCCTGCTCATGCAGATATTCGGTGAGGTCTTCCGCCATCCGCTTTGTCAGTACAGTGATAAGGCTACGATAACCGGCCTGCGCAGTCTTGCGGACCTCGCCGACGAGATCGTCGACCTGGGTGCGCGCGGGGCGGATGTCGACCGGCGGATCGATCAGCCCGGTCGGACGGATCACCTGCTCGACGAACACGCCGCCGCTTTCGTTCAGCTCCCAGCCGCTCGGGGTTGCCGACACCGCGACCGATTGCGGGCGCATCATGTCCCACTCCTCGAACCGCAGCGGACGGTTGTCCATGCAGGAGGGCAGGCGAAAACCGTATTCGGCGAGCGTCGCCTTGCGGCGGAAGTCGCCGCGGAACATGCCGCCGATCTGCGGAACGGTGACGTGGCTTTCGTCGGCGAACACAAGCGCATTGTCAGGCACGTATTCGAACAGCGTCGGCGGCGGCTCGCCGGGGCGGCGGCCGGTGAGATAGCGCGAATAGTTCTCGATGCCGGCGCAGCTTCCCGTCGCTTCCATCATCTCCAGATCGAAGATCGTGCGCTGCTCCAGCCGCTGCGCCTCGAGCTGGATTTCATGATCGTTTTTGTGGTTGTTGGGAAATTTT
>JBJMTR010000485.1:0-9249 GCA_045811565.1 Bradyrhizobium sp. | reverse complement strand
CTGACCGTCAACGGCAGGATACATGATGTCGACGCCGCGCCCGACACCGCATTGCTTTACGTTCTGCGCAACGATCTCGAATTGAACGGACCGAAATATGGCTGCGGGCTCGGCGAATGCGGCGCCTGCGCGGTGCTGATCGACGGCGTTGCGGCACGCTCCTGCGTCATTCCGATCGAGGGCTGCTTCGGGCGCGACATTGTGACGCTCGAAGGTCTCGGCACGCGGGAGCATCCCGATCCCGTGCAGGACGCCTTCATCGCCGAGCAGGCCGCGCAGTGCGGCTATTGCCTCAACGGCATGATCATCACCACCAAGGCTCTGTTGACGTGCAACCCGCATCCCTCCGAGGCCGAAGTGCTTGAAGCTCTCCGATATAATTTGTGCCGGTGCGGCGCACATGTCGAGATCGCACGCGCGGCAATGCGGGCTGCGGGGCATGTCGCCGAGGTTGGCGACTAATGGTGGCGCCGGATGTTTCAGAGAATCGCGAACGGCCGGGCTCGCTGTCGGTTGTTCGCGCGGCCGAATTCGCGGCACAAGGTGCATTCGAAACATTCATCAGGATCACTGCCGATGGATTGGTCACGGCCTATAACGGCCACGTCGATCTCGGCACGGGCATTCGCACTGCGCTCGGGCAGATCGTCGCCGAAGAGCTCGACGTGTCCTTTGCCCGCGTCGTCGTGGTGCTGGGTGATACCTCGCGCGTTCCCAATCAGGGCGCGACGATTGCCAGCGAGACGATCCAGATCACCGCCGTGCCCTTGCGCCAGGCGGCGGCGCAGGCGCGGCGGTTTTTGATTGCGCGTGCGGCGGAACGGCTCGAGCTTCCGCTCGAAGAACTTTCAATTGATGACGGCCTGATCCGCGGCCGCGATAACCGCAGTGTCAGCTACGGCGAGTTGATCGCGGACGAGACGGTCAGCCTGGAATTGGCAGACGACGTTCCCGTGAAGGCGGTCAGCGCCTACACCATCGTCGGACAGTCCCTGCCACGCGTCGATCTTCCCGCGAAAGCAACCGGCGAACTGGTCTATGTTCACGATGTGCGAGTACCCGGCATGCTCCACGGCCGCGTGGTGCGCCCGCCCTACGCCGGGGTCGATGCCGGTGCCTTTGTTGGCACCAGCCTGATCGCGGTCGATGAAGCTTCGGTGCGCGATGTCCCCGGAATCGTCGCTGTCGTCAGGATCGGCGATTTCGTCGGCGTCGTCGCCGAGCGCGAGGAGAACGCGGTCAAGGCGGCGGCGCAGTTGAAAATCACCTGGAACCCGGCGCCGAACTTGCCCGATCTCGAAGACCTCGAGACGGCACTGCGCGCCAATCCATCGACGCCAAGGACACTGATCGACAAAGGCGATGTCGAAGCCGCCATCACGGCCGCTGCCAAGCCGATGCAGCGAACCTACGTCTGGCCCTACCAAATGCACGGCTCGATCGGGCCGTCCTGCGCGGTCGCGGATTATCAGGACGGCCACATCCGGGTGTGGTCCGGCACGCAAAATCCGCACCTCCTTCGCCAGGACCTTGCGCTTCTGATCGAGCGGCCCGAAGCTGAAATCGATCTGATCCGGATGGAAGCGGCCGGCTGCTACGGCCGCAACTGCGCTGACGACGTTTCAGCGGATGCGCTCTTGCTGGCGCGCGCGGTCGGCCGTCCAGTCCGCGTGCAATTGACGCGGGAGCAGGAGCACGCCTGGGAGCCGAAGGGCGCAGCGCAATTGATGGACGTCAAGGGCGGGCTCAACGCCGACGGCAGCGTCGCCGGTTACGATTTTGCCACGCGCTATCCGTCCAACGGCGCGCCGACGCTGGCGCTCTTGCTCACCGGCCGGCTTGCCGCTGATCCCACCGTGTTCGAGATGGGCGATCGCACCGCGGTCCCGCCTTACGATTATGAACATATGCGCGTGGTTGCGAACGATATGCCGCCGATCGTGCGTGCCTCCTGGTTCCGCGGCGTCTCGGCGCTGCCGAACACCTTTGCGCATGAATCCTACATCGACGAGCTTGCGACCGAAGTCGGCGTCGATCCAATCGAATATCGCCTGCGTTATCTCAAGGACAAACGCGCGGTCGATCTCGTCAACGCGGTTGCCGAACGTGCCGGTTGGAAGCCGCGACCGGTGCGTCGGGAGCCTGAGCCGAAAGGCGATATCGTGCACGGGCGCGGTTTTGCTTACGCGCTCTACGTCCACAGCAAATTTCCGGGGTATGGCGCTGCGTGGTCCGCCTGGATCGCCGATGTTGCCGTCAACAAGGCCACCGGCGATGTCAGCGTGACGCGCGTGGTCGCCGGTCAGGATTCCGGGTTGATGATCAATCCGGATGGCGTCCGTCATCAGATCCACGGCAACGTCATCCAGTCGACCAGCCGCGCATTGATGGAAGAGGTTTCGTTCGAGCGCGGCGCGGTGACTGCCCGCGAATGGGGCGCCTACCCCATCATCAAATTCCCTGATCTTCCCAAGATAGACGTGCTGATGCTGCCGCGGCAGGACCAGCCGCCGCTCGGCGTCGGCGAGTCCGCTTCCGTTCCAAGTGCGGCCGCGATTGCCAACGCGATCTTTGATGCGACGGGTGTTCGTTTCCGCGAGCCGCCGTTCACGCCTGAACGCGTTCTGAAGGGATTGCGCGGCGAGGAGCAGGCGCGGCCGGAGGCGTTGAGTGCGCCGGCGCCTGCGGCGCCCTCCGACAAATGGCAAAGTCCGTTTGCCAGGCGAGGCGGCGTCTTGGCCGGCATCGCAGCTCTTTGCGCCGCAGTGGTCGGCATCGGCGCCGCCGTGCTGCCGTGGCGCGCGGTCGCGCCGATCGCCCGTCCCGATGCATCGGTCTATTCCGCCGCGACCATCGCGCGCGGCGAGCAACTCGCTGCGCTCGGCGACTGCGCGGTTTGCCACACCGCGGCGAACGGCATCCTCAATGCCGGCAGCCGTCCGCTGCAGACGCCGTTCGGCACGATCTACAGCACCAACATCACCCCCGACGTCGAAACCGGTATCGGCGCGTGGTCCTATCCCGCGTTTGAGCGCGCGATGCGTGAGGGCATTCACCGCGACGGTCGAAATCTCTATCCCGCATTCCCCTACACCCATTTCGCCAGGACGACCGATGCGGATCTGCAGGCGCTCTACGCCTATCTGATGGCGCAAGCGCCGGTGCGCGCCGAAATCCCGGAAAACGCGCTGGCGTTTCCGTTCAACCTGCGACCGCTGATGGCGGGATGGAATGCACTTTTTCATCGACCGACCGTGTTTCAGGCTGACCCGACAAAATCGGAAACGTGGAACCGCGGCGCTTATCTGGTGGAAAGCCTTGGGCATTGCGGCGCTTGCCACTCGCCACGCAACGCGCTGGGTGCAGAAAAGCAAAATGCCTACCTCGCCGGCGGGTTCGCGGAAGGCTGGGAAGCCCCGGCGCTGACCTCGCTGTCGCAGGCGCCGATTCCCTGGAACGAGGACGAACTGTACGCGTACCTGAGGACAGGTGAATCCCGCTTTCACGGCGTCGCTGCGGGGCCGATGGCGCCAATCGTCAAAGAGCTGGCCGCCCTGCCCGATCAGGAGATCCGCGCCATGGCGGTCTACCTCGGCTCCTTCAATGACACTGCCGTCGACAACACCGCGCAAGACGCGCTCGCCGCCAAACTCGAAAGCGCGACCAGCGCCCGCGCCGTGGCTGCTTCGAGCCCCGGCGCCCGCCTCTACCAGGGCGCCTGTGCGGTCTGCCACGAGGTCGGCGGCGCGCCGTTGTTCGGCAGCCGGCCCTCGCTGGCGCTGAACAGCAACCTGCACAGCGCCGTGCCGGACAACCTGATCCAGGTCATCCTGCATGGCATTGTGAAGCCGGTATCGAGCGATCTCGGCTATATGCCAGCCTTCAAGGACAGCATGACCGACGGCCAGGTCGCCGAGTTGGGCTCCTATCTCCGGCGACAATTTGCCCCGGATAAGCCGGCCTGGACGGATATAGAGGCCGCCGTTGGCCGCATCCGGCAGGAAACAGCCCGTTAAGCTGCCATGCGAGCGCGAAACCCACTGGTTGGGCGGCCATTGGCACGGTAGTGTTCCGGCATGACGGTTACAGATATTGCAACGCGGACCTACAATCACGGCTGGCGGCTCGATCCGATCGTGCGCAGCCTGCTCGATACTGATTTTTACAAGCTGCTGATGCAGCAGATGATTCGGGAGTTTTACCCGGAGCAGCGCGTTACATTTTCCGTCATCAATCGCAGCAAGCAGGTCCGGCTTGCGGAAATTATCGACGAAAGCGAACTGCGCGCCCAACTCGACCATGCCCGTTCCATCCGTTTCACCAAGAAAGAGCTGATCTGGCTTGCCGGTAACACGTTTTACGGCAAGACCCAGATGTTCTCGCCTGACTTCATCAACTGGCTCTCCAACTTCCGCCTGCCCGAATACGAGCTGAACAAGGTGGATGGTCAGTATGAGTTGCACTTCCACGGCCCGTGGAGCCATACCACGATGTGGGAAATCCCTGCGCTCGCCATCCTCAATGAGCTGCGCTCGCGCCAGGCCACCAAGGGACAGGGTCGCTTCGTCCTCGACGTGCTTTATGCCCGCGCCAAGGCAAAGCTCTGGTCCAAGGTGGAACGGCTGCGCCAGTTGCCCGGTCTCCGGCTTTCCGACTTCGGCACCCGCCGCCGTCACGGTTTTCTCTGGCAGCGCTGGTGTGTCGAGGCGGTCAAGGAAGGGCTCGGGCCGTCCTTTACCGGTACCTCGAATGTGCTTTTGGCGATGGACAACGATCTCGAAGCGATCGGCACGAATGCACACGAATTGCCGATGGTCGCAGCCGCCCTGGCGAATTCCGATGAAGAGCTGCGCTGGGCGCCCTACCGCATCCTCGACCAGTGGCGCCACACCTATGGTGGCAACCTCCTGATCGCCCTGCCCGACGCCTTCGGCACCAAATCGTTCCTGCGCGACGCGCCCGAATGGGTCGCGGACTGGACCGGTTTTCGGCCCGACAGCGCGCCGCCGGTCACGGCGGGCGAAGAAATCATCAAATGGTGGAAACAGAAGGGCCGCGATCCCAAGGAGAAGCTTTTGGTCTTCTCCGACGGTATGGACGTCGGCTCGATCGAGGAGACCTATCGCCACTTTGCCGGCCGCGTTCGTATCAGCTTCGGCTGGGGCACCAACCTCACAAATGATTTTGTCGGCTGCACGCCGGATGGCTCCGCCGATCTCGATCCGATCTCTATAGTCTGCAAGGTGACTTCGGTCGACGGCAGACCGGCGGTCAAGCTGTCGGACAATCCGGAAAAGGCCACCGGCGTCGCCTCTGAAGTCGAACGTTATTTGCGCGTGTTTGGAAATGCCGGCCGCATTCGCACCGCCGTGCACGTCTAAAGCAAGCGCGCACTCATTCTTAAGCCATCCATCGAAGAGTTCAGCATGCCCGCACCCAAGCCGCCTGCTTTCGAAACCCTGAGCCTGCATGCCGGCCAGCGTCCCGATCCCGTGACCGGTGCGCGCGCGGTTCCGATCTATCAGACCACATCCTACGTGTTTCAGGATTCCGATCACGCCGCAGCGCTGTTCAACCTGGAACGGGCCGGACACATCTACACGCGGATATCGAATCCGACGACCGCGGTGCTCGAGGAGCGGATTGCCGCGCTGGAAGCCGGCGTCGGGGCGATCTGCACCGCGAGCGGCATGGCCGCGATGCATCTGGCGATCGCGACCCTGCTCAACGCCGGCGATCATATCGTTGCCTCCGCCTCGCTTTATGGCGGCACGATCAATTTGCTGGCGCACACGCTGCCGCGCTTCGGCATCACAACAAGCTTCGTCAAGCCGCGCGCGCTCGACGACTTCCGCGCGGCGATCAAGCCCAATACGCGCCTGGTGATCGCCGAGACCATCGGCAATCCCGGCCTTGAGGTTCTCGATGTCCCGGCGGTCGCGCAAATCGCGCATGACGCGAAAATTCCGCTGCTGATCGACAACACTTTTGCGACCCCCTATCTCAGCCGCCCGATCGAGCTCGGTGCCGATATCGTGATGAACTCGGCGACCAAATGGCTGGGCGGCCACGGTATCGCGATCGGCGGTGTCATCGTCGATGGCGGCCGGTTCGATTGGCACGCCTCGGGCAAATTCCCGGTTCTGACCGAGCCGTATGCCGGCTATCACGGCATCGTCTTCGACGAGCAATTCGGCCAGGCCGCCTTCATCATGCGCGCGCGCACCGAGGGCCTTCGCGATTTCGGCGCCTGCCTGTCGCCGACCAACGCGTTCCAGCTTCTGCAGGGCATCGAGACGCTGGGCGTCCGCATGGAACGGCACATGACCAATACGCTCGCGGTGCTCGAGGCCCTCGCCGTCAACAAGGCCGTCGAGTGGGTGCTGCACCCCGCGCTGGAAAACCATCCCGACTACCAATTGGCAAAGCGGCTGTTGCCGCGTGGCGCCGGATCGATCGTCAGCTTCGGTATCAAGGGCGGTCGCGCCGCGGGAAAGAAATTCATTGAGTCGCTGCGCATGATCAGCCATCTCGCCAACGTGGGCGATGCCAAGACGCTGGTGATCCACCCCGCCAGTACCACGCATCAGCAGATGGACGCCGCCCAGCTTCAGGCCGCAGGTATCGGCGAGGAGCTGGTGCGGCTGTCGGTCGGAATCGAGACGGTGGCTGATATCATCGACGATCTCGGCCAGGCGCTTCGGGCATCGCAGAGGACTTGAGTCATGCAACTCTCGGTGAACGGTGTTGATGCATTCGTCGCCACCGGCGGCCGGTCCTTCGATCCGTCTCTGCCTGCGGTCGTGATGCTGCATGGCGCGGGTTTTGATCATTCGACCTGGGCATTGCACAGCCGATGGTTCGCCCATCATGGCTATTCGGTGCTGGCGCCCGATCTGCCGGGCCACGGTCGCTCCTCGGGCAAGGCGCTGCCGACCATCGCCGAGATGGCCGACTGGACCGCCGCATTGCTCGACGCGACCGGCGCGTCGAAAGCGAAGCTGGTCGGTCATTCCATGGGTTCGCTGATCGCGCTCGAGACCTCGGCGCGGCATCCGGAGAAAGTCTCGGCCCTGAGCCTGATCGGAACGGCGGCCACGATGACCGTTGGCCCTGATCTGCTGAAGGCTGCTGAGGCCAACGACCCGGCGGCGATCGATATGGTTTCGATCTGGGGTCTCGGTTTCAAGGCCGAACTGGGCGGCAGCCTCGCGCCGGGACTGTGGATGCATCAGGGCGCCCAGCGCGTGCTGCAGCAGACGCGGCCCCACGTGTTGTTCAATGACCTCAACGCCTGCAACGCGTATCAGAACGCGCTTGCCGCGGCGGCGCAGATCAAGGTGCCCGCCACTTTCATCCTCGGCGAGCGCGACATGATGACACCCGCCAAAGCCGGCAAGACGCTCGCCGCCGCGACCCCAAATGCCCGCACCGTGATTCTTCCAGGTGCGGGTCACATGTTGATGGTCGAACAGCCCGACGAATTGCTGGCGGCGTTGCGGGAGTAACTTGTGGCCCCTCATCGTGAGGAGCGCGAAGCGCGTCTCGAAGGATGAGGCTGCCGGCGGGGCCTCATGGTTCGAGATGCCGCTACGCGGCTCCTCACCATGAGGGTTCAACGCCGTGCGTTGCCTCCCCATCATGAGGGTTGGAGACGGCCTACTGCCGCGCCGGCTTGCGCTCGATCGGATGGATCTCGACCGCCCGCAAGCGGCCCATTCGCAGCACATCCATCGCAAGCGTCCGGTGGATCCGGTCGCGGTCGAGCGCGCGGATCAGATCGTCGACGCCGTTGATCTCGACGCCATCGAGCTTGATCACGACGTCGCCGGGCAAAAGTCCAGCTTTCGCGGCCGGGCTATCCGCCTCGATCTGCGCCAACAGCGCGCCCATCTTGTTGTCGACGCCAGCGACCACCGCATGCCGACGCGGGATCGGTGCGGTCTGGCCGGCGACGCCAATAAAGGCGCGGCGGACATAGCCGTGGCGGATGATTTCCGACAGCACAAACTGCGCGGTATTGCTGGCAACCGCAAAGCAGATGCCCTGCGCACCGTTGATGATGGCGGTGTTGATGCCGATCACTTCCGCCGACGACGATACCAGCGGCCCGCCCGAATTGCCGGGATTAAGCGCGGCGTCGGTCTGGATCACGTCTTCGATGGTCCGCCCGCTCACCGATCGGATGGACCGTCCCAGCGCCGACACCACGCCGGCCGTCACCGTCGATTCAAAGCCGAGCGGATTGCCGATCGCGACCACCAGCTGGCCGCGACGCAGCGTCTTCGAGTTGCCGAGCGAGGCGTAATGCAGATCGCGCGCGCCATCGGCCCGCAGCAGGGCCAGATCGGTATCGGGGTCGACACCGAGCACATGGGCGTCGGTGACAAAGCCTTCGACGTCCCGCAGCCGGATCTCTTTCGACGATCCGACCACGTGGCTATTGGTCAGCACGAGGCCATCCGGCGAGATCACGATGCCGGAACCAAGCCCGCCGCGCTCGCGCGCGTTGCGCACTTTAGGCCCGGTTTCGACGCGAACCACGGCCGGCCCGACGCGTTCGGTCACGCCGATCACGGCGTTGGAATAGGCGTCGACCAGAGCCTGGTCGTTACTAGGGGTGTGTTCAGTCGCTCGCGATGACAGTCCGTCATCGGCGATATCAGAGGTTAAATCCAACATGGCGAGATTCCTTCGGCCCATTCAGATGGTGGCCGGGTTCCATCAGCGCAAGTGCCGACCGCGCGCGGCGCAGAGCTGCCCTGCCCTTCTTGGCTGAGCATGATCCTCGCGCAAACGTCTTGCGTTTCTCGCGAGGGAAAACCGGTTTCACTTTGCGCTAACGCGCCCTCCGGGTCCGGATGATACTCTACCGCACCCGCCGCAACGATGACGGCCGTGCCTTCACGGGATCGAGCAGCGACCAATCGCCCTGCTCCAGCGTGTAGCCCTTTGGAAAGGGTGCGCGCAACTCATGCCCCAGCGAGCGCAGCACGCGGTCGTCGCGGTAGTAGCATTGCAGCACGACTCGGACGAGCGTCGCCGCGGCGGCTCCACCGGTGGAGCGGAAGTCTTTTGCGACCGCTTCGCGGCGTGTCTCGTCGAGTTCGGCCAGTGGCCTTTCCGCAACGCGCGCGAGATGATCGAGCGCGGCGCGCACCACTTCGGTATCGCGGCCGAGCGTCGCAAGAATGTCGGCCTGAATGGCCGGATCGTCGGCGGCGGGCACCTTGTACTCGCCGCTCGCGG
>JBJMTR010000484.1:0-6771 GCA_045811565.1 Bradyrhizobium sp. | reverse complement strand
TGGCGGCGCTGCAGTGTGGCATCTGCACGTCGGGCATGCTGGTCGCCTCCGATGCGCTGTTGCGGAAAAATCCGCGGCCAAGCGAGGAGGAGGTCCGCTTCTGGCTCGCCGGCAATCTCTGCCGCTGCACCGGCTACGACAAGATTGTCCGCGCGGTTCTGGAGACCGCGCAAGAAATGCGCCAGGAAATGCCGGAGGCAGCGCAATGAATGTAATCACCAACAACAAGTGGATCGGCCAGCGCACCATTCGCCCGGACGGCGTCGACAAGGTCACGGGCCGCGCGGCCTTCGCCGCCGACACCACCATGCCCGGCATGATCTGGGGCAAGATCTTGCGCAGCCCACATCCGCACGCGCGCATCAAATCGATCGACACCTCGAGGGCCCTGGCACTATCAGGCGTCAAAGCCGTGGTCACCGCGCGCGATATCGTCGACTTTCCCGTCGACAAATCAGTCATGCTCGGCATCCAGGACATGCGCTGGATGTGCCGCAACGTGATGGCGCGCGAGAAGGCGCTGTTTCCCGGCCATCCCGTCGCGGCCGTCGCCGCCACATCGGAGGCGATCGCGGCAAAAGCCTGCGAATTAATCGAGGTCGACTACGAAGTGCTACCGTGGGCGATCGAGATCGATGACGCGCTAAAGCCCGACGCGCCTGTTCTCCACGACTTCAACAAGTTCGAGGGCAAGCCGTCGAACATCGCCGGCAAGCTTGAGATCAAGAAAGGCGACATTGAGCACGGCTTCAAGGAAGCCGAGGTGGCGATCGAGCGCACGTTCACCACGCGCCCGGTGCATCAGGGCTACATCGAGCCGCACGCCTGTCTCGTCAGCGTCGCCGCCGACAACAAGACCACAATTTGGAGCTCGAGCCAGGGCCAGTTCATGGTGCGCGCGATGACGGCGCATCTGACCGGCATTCCCCAAAGCGACATCCGTGCCATCCCGGCCGAAATCGGCGGCGGGTTTGGCGGCAAGACCATCGTCTATCTCGAGCCGCTCGCGACGCTGCTGGCGAAAAAATCCGGCCGCCCGGTGAAGATGGTGATGACCCGCGAGGAGGTAATGCGCGCGACCGGGCCGACTTCCGGCTCGAAGAGCACCGTGAAGATCGGCGCGAAGAAAGACGGCACCATCGTCGCCGCGCAAGGCACCTTCTACTTGCAGGCGGGCGCGCTGCCCGGCTCGCCGATCCGCGGCGCGGTCGGCTGCAGTTTTTCGCCTTACGATATCCCGAACGTGCTGTCGGTCGGCTACGACGTGCTCTCCAACCGCTCGAAAGTCGCGGCCTATCGCGCGCCGGGCGCGCCGATCGGGGCCTATGCGGTGGAATGCGTGCTCGATGAGCTCGCGGGAGCTCTCAAGATGGATCCGCTGGAGCTTCGATTGAAGAATGCCGCCAAACAGGGGACGAAAGCCGCGCATGGTCCGGTCTATCCGCGCATCGGCTATATCGAGACGCTGGAGGCCGCGAAAGCGCATCCGCATTACAGCGCGCCGCTCGGCAAGCTGCAGGGGCGGGGCGTCGCCTCCGGCTTCTGGTTCAACGCCGGCGGCGAATCCTCAGCCCAAGTCAACATTACCGAGGACGGCAACGTCGTCGTCACCACAGGCCATCCCGATATCGGCGGCTCGCGCGCCGCAATCGCCAACATCTGCGCCGAATTGCTCGGCATCGACTACCGCCGCGTCTCGGTGCTGATCGGTGACACCGCGAGCGTCGGCTTCTCGAACCTCACCGGCGGCAGCCGCGTGCTGTTTGCGTCGGCGATGGTGGTGACACAATCGACCGAGAAGGTCATCACCACGCTGCGCGAGCGCGCCGCAAAAATCTGGGAGATCGATCCCGAGGCGGTGAAATGGGAAAACGGCGCCGCGCATCCGGCGAGTCCGAACGCCGGGCAATTTGAACCGCTGACCCTGGCAGAACTGGCCGCCAAGGCCCCGCAGATGGGCGGCCCGATCGGCGCCGGCGTGCAGCTCAACACCGAAGGGGCAGAGGGCGGTTTTGGCACGCACATCTGCGACGTCGAAGTCGATGTCGAGCTCGGCATCGTCAAGGTGATCAGGTACACCGCCGTGCAGGACGTCGGCCGCGCCATCCATCCGAGCTATGTCGAGGGCCAGATGCAGGGCGGCGTCGCGCAAGGCATCGGCTGGGCGCTGAACGAGGAATACATCTACAACAAGGACGGCAAGGTCGATAACCCCGGCTTCCTCGACTATCGCATGCCGGTGTGCTCGGACCTGCCGATGCTCGACACCGTGATGGTCGAAGTGCCGAACCCAAAGCATCCGCAAGGCGTCAAGGGCGTCGGCGAAGTACCGCTGGTGCCGGTGATGGCGGCGGTCGCCAACGCCGTGCACAATGCGCTGGGCAAGAGGTTTTATAGTCTGCCGATGTCGCCGCCGAAGGTGGTGGAGGTGTTGGAGGGGTGAACTCGGAAACTTAGCGACGAGTTGTATCAGCCCGTGGGGCGGATGAGCGAAGCGTATTCCGCCTCCCGCCTTCGCTCGTTGAGCGACGGCGGGCGGGTCGGCAAATTTGTCGCCAGGTCACATCCCGAAATGCTCTGCGACACCGTTCCGCAGCCATCGCCAGATTATCGCGCCGACGTCGCCGAGCTGCAGAAGAACCGCCACCCAAATGAAGGCGGAAATGAAATTGGCGAGCTGAAACGCCCGCAAGGGCATGCCCAACATCCCGGCGACGATCGGCACTGAGGCCCGCAGCGGTCCGGAGAAGCGGCCGATGAAGATCGCCAGCACGCCCCATTTGTGGATAAAGGATTCGCCACGAACGAGCAGGTTTGGATGCCGCGAGAACGGCCATATCCGGGCAATCCTCTTCTTGCATTTGTTGCCGATCCAGTATGATAGCCAGTCGCCCAATGCGGCGCCGAGCGCGCCGGCGATCAAGACGGGGATGAAGGGGACGCCGCCCGTTTTCATCATCGCGCCGATGCCGACCAGCACGGCCCAGGCGGGCAGGACGAAGGAGAGAAAGGCCAGCGATTCACCGAAGGCGAGGGCAAAGGCGATCGGACTCGCCCATGCTTCGTGAGCCCTGACGAATTCGATGACATACCGGCCAAATTCTTCGAGGGACATGTCACCGCCGATTCCGATACCGCGACGGCCTGGTGGAGCGCAACAAGCCGGTAGCCCTGGACTGGTAATTCGGCGGCGAGCGGCGGGTTCCGCGCCGCGTGGCTGCAACCGCAGGGCTGCTGGCCCGCGAGAGCAAGGAGCTTCTCATCGGCGAGCCTGCGCAACACGACGGTCAACGCGTCGATTGTCGCGCTCAGCGATGGTGGTAATGAGGGATCGGCATGTTACGCCTTCGACTAACTAACCCGCCCTACTAGCTAAGGAATGGAGATGATCATGCGCAGCACGGCACTGGTGGTCGCATTTGTAATCGGATTGATCGTACCGGCTTCGGCCCAGAAGGCCGAGATCGAGGCGATCAACGCGAGATGGATCGAACTCTTCAACAAGGGCGATTTCGCTGGGATTGCGTCCCTCTACACCACGGATGCGATCGCATTCCCGCCCGGCTCTGCGATGGTGCGCGGCGGAGCGGGCATCGAGGCAATGTGGAAAAGCATGGCGGAACAAGTTGGCGATCCGAAACTCACAACCGTTGACGTCAAACCGCTCGGCTCCTCCGCGGCACGCGAGATCGGGACCTTCAGCTTGAAGAGCAAGGGCCCGACGCCGCAGGAAGTAACCGGGAAGTATGTTGTGGTTTGGGAAAAGGTCGGAAATGACTGGAAGCTCGCGACCGATATCTGGAACGACGGTAAGTAGGCAGCAGGGCGAATTAGCAAACGCAATCCGCCTGTCGCCGACGATAAAGAGGCGGATTGCGCTGGAGCCTGTCATCGCGCCGCGCGCTTTGCGCGGACCCATTTGGGCTAGCCCGAACGCACCACGGCCGGCTGTACGGAGACCGACTCTTCCGGAGTACTATCATCTAGTATTGCCAAGTTTGGAGGTTTTTCCATGCGCACGCTCATCTTGCTTTGTTTTTCAAGCGCGTTGCTGCTGGCCGGAGGGAATGCTCGGGCCGAAGATCGTCCGCCGGAGTGGGCATACCCGGTGAGTCCGCCGGGTTTCAAGCTTCCGCCCGATGACGGCAAGCCGAGGCACGTGCCGGACAGCTCGGTCACCTACGGCGTTGCCCAAACCCGCGACAGGTTTTTCGCGCCGGATTGGCATCCCGCCGATCATCCGCCGATGCCGGAAATCGTCGCGCACGGCAGAAAACCGGAAGTGTTTGCTTGCGGCTTTTGTCATCGCGCAGATGGTCCCGGCGGTCCCGAGAACGCTAGCCTTGCGGGCCTTTCCGTTAGCTACATCAAACAGCAGATGGCAGATTTCAAGAACGGCCTTCGCAAGACCGCAGTCCCGGAGAGGTTACCACCTCAACTCATGATCGCGGTCGCCAAGGCGGCATCGGACGAAGAGGTCTTGGCTTCGGCGGAGTATTTTGCCGCACTGAAACCGAGGTCGACGATCAAGCTCGTGGAAACGGATACGGTGCCAAGAACCTATGTCGCAGGTTTGTTTTTGGCCGATGCGGGGACCGGCGAGAGCGAGCCCATTGCTGGCCGCATCATTGAGATCCCTGTTGATCTCAACCAGTTCGAAAACCGCGACGCGCGGTCGCGTTTCGTCGCCTATGTGCCGATCGGCAGCGTCAAGAAAGGCGAAGCGCTTGCTGCAAAAGGAGTTGGCGGCAATGGCACGCAATGTGCTGTCTGCCACGGCCCCGGCCTTGCTGGGCTTGGCGACGTGCCCGGGATCGCGGGCCGTTCTCCCAGTTACGTCGTCCGCCAACTCTACGATTTCAAGCATGGCGCGCGAACCGGAAGCGGCAGCGAATTGATGAAGCCTGTTGTAGAGCATCTGACTTCGGAAGAAATGCTCGCGCTCGCGGCGTACTCTGCTTCCTTGCCGCCGGATCGACCTTCGGACAACAAGTGAGGCCGGCAGGGACACTCGTGCGACGTGCGAATGCGCCGGCTTCGCGCGTTGGATAGAACGAAGGGACCCTATCAATGCATCTGTTAGAATTGCTGGGTTTCGCAAAGGGCTCAACCCATCCACCTCGTGCCTCATACGGCTTCACCCGACGCCGGGAACAAGAACTTAGCCTATGCCCCAGGAATCGACGCTACTCTGTTCGTCATCAGCGCGTAGGATGAGTTCAGCCTTTTGCGAAACCCATCACCAGCATCACCGCAATTGACGGGTATCGCTTCGCTCCGCCCATCCTACGCGCTTGATGAAGACGGTCTCGCCGGGCGCGACGTCGATATCCTTTCCGTCGATCCGCCTGCGAGCTTACATCTCACAGAAAAGCTATCGGCGGCCCTTAATCCGCGAACTGACCTGCCGCCCCGATAATCGGCGCCCAGCGATCCACCTCGCTGACCAATTTCGCCTTCAAGGCGTCAGGCGTGGCCTGGTCCTGCGGGACTGGCTCCGTGTTGATCTCGTTGAACCGCTTGACCAGGTCCGGATCCCGCAACGCCTCTTGAAGCGTCCTGGAGAGTTTCTGAATGATATCGTCGGGCGTGCCCTTGGGCGCATAGATGCCGTGCCAGGCGCCCACTTCGAAACCCTTCAGTCCGGCCTCGTCCGCGGTCGGAAGATCCGGCATCGAAGAGAGGCGGGATTTCGTCGTGATGGCGTAGCTCTTGACCAGCTTCGAGGCGATCGGGCCCGTGGTATTCGTCGTCTGGTCGCAGGAGAGGTCGATCTGCTTCGCGATCAGGTCGTTCATGACAGGCGCGTTTCCCTTATAGGGCACCGCGAGAATCTGCTTGTCGACGGCCATCATGAACAGCATGCCACAGAGATGCGAGGCGGCGCCCAATCCGGCATTGCCGAACGTCATTTTGTCGCCATTCACCTTGATGTAGGCGACCAGCTCGGCCAGCGTGTTCGGTGGCAAATCGGGCCTTGCGATAATTGTCATCGGCGCATTCGTCACGAGACCGATCGGCGCAAAGGCCGTCTTGGTGTCGTAAGGAAGTTTGCGATAGAGCGTGGCGGCGGTCGAGATGCCGATGTGGTGGATGAGCAGGGTATAGCCGTCGGGCTCTGCGCGAGAGGCCCGCGTAGCCGCAATGGTGCCGCCGGCTCCCAATGCATTCTCGATCACGATCGGCTGGCCGAGCAGCTTTGACATCGATTGCGCCGTCACCCGCGCAACCGTATCGGTCGCTCCGCCCGCGGCGAACGGCACCAGCAACGTGATGGTCCGGTTTGGGTAGCTTTGCGCTGAAGCCGCGGAGCTGATCATAGCGGCCGCGACGGCGAGAACGGCTATTCGTTTCAAGTGTGCCTCCCCAGAGATTATCTTGCTTTCATTCGGTCGCGCACCTTCTACACGCTTCTGGCCCTTATAGGGAACATGGAGTTAGCGCGAAGCGGGAAAGGTGGCTTGGCGACCTGTCCGCTGCGTT
The DNA here is from genome assembly GCA_045811565.1 of Bradyrhizobium sp. Classification (GTDB taxonomy): domain Bacteria; phylum Pseudomonadota; class Alphaproteobacteria; order Rhizobiales; family Xanthobacteraceae; genus Bradyrhizobium. The sequence continues at coordinate 288 of JBJMTR010000484.1, read as the reverse complement.
CACCGACGAGAAGAGGCGGGTTACGCCGTTGGCACTACGAGCTAACCCGCCCCACGAACGGTGGGAATTCAAGCTGGACTCAATAAACGAGGCTGGTGCCGGGCGGTTTTTCGAGCGCGGCAGCCAATGACCGATACTCATCGCAGTCGGTCCCGCAAATCGCAGCGATCCGGCTTAGGTGATATTGCGCCTGATCGCGGTTGCCCTGTTCGATTTGCCACAGACCGTAATACTGCCACGTCAGGACATGGTTCGGATCGGCTTTGAGCGCGCGCTCGTACCAGACTT
>JBJMTR010000483.1:0-20337 GCA_045811565.1 Bradyrhizobium sp. | reverse complement strand
TTTGTCCCTCGAAAAATAGAGGGCGCAGGGAAAGCCGGGTGCCCGGAGCACCCGCGGCCCGTGTGCATTGGTGGTAAGCACACGGTCGTCACCACGAGTACGCCGAAATCACCCGGCTTTCCCCGCGCAATGGTTTTAACGGTTTCCTTCGTGCTCTCCCCGGCGACGAATTCCTTTTTGTCACCGTCGCCAGCGGATTAAGACTTGTCTAAGCCCGGTTGGGCCGACGCCTCTCCGCCAGCTTGACATCAGCAACGGATGCCAGGACCACACGACTTCGCCGTCCGCAGCAACCTCGGCCAAAGTTTTCGACGGACCATGTGCTGCCCGCCGAATTTTAGCCGAGGCGTTGAAGCGCCGTTCGTCCGCGCGCTGTTGTTCGCTCACGGGAGACCGCCCTGCGAACACATCTGCGCGCCCGACGCTGCCGCGTCCACCGCATCCAACCCCGCGTCCGTGACGATCGCGATACGCCCCTCTTTCGGGATTGGACGGCGAGGCTTGTAGTGATGATTTGGGTACGCTGGAAAGCCAAAAATTTTTCGCAACAGGGCTGGACAGCTTTTGGTGATTTGCCCGGCGGGCACCCGTGAACGAGCAGCCCTTGCGCTTCTCCCTTGCCCGCTCTTTGGGGCAAAAGCGGTATGGGAAAACACGCCAAAGATGCTTGAACGGCGACGCGGGGATGTCCATCTCATTTTCCAATGCCCAATTTTGCGGCCGCATTGATCGCCTCATCAAGCATGTTGCATTAACCCGCTGGAATAGAGAATCTACGTGCGCCGCCTCTATCGTCCCAACGGCAAGTGGCCGAGCGTTCCATATTACAAAAAGGGAGCCGTACATGATTAGACGTCTGTTCCTTGGGCTGGCGATGTTCGTGGCGATCGAGGCGCCGGCTCTCGCACAGGAAAACACCGTCATCGTGGCGTCGACCACATCGACAGAAGACTCCGGCCTGTTTGGACACATCCTGCCGATCTTCAAGCAAAAGACGGGCATCGAGGTGAGGGTCGTCTCTCAAGGCACCGGCCAGGCGCTCGACAGCGGACGCCGCGGCGATGCCGACGTCGTGTTCGTGCACGCCCGCCCGCAGGAGGAGAAGTTCGTCGCCGACGGCTTTGGCGTGCGGCGTTTCCCCGTCATGTACAACGATTTCATCCTCGTCGGTCCAAAGAGCGATCCGGCTGACATCAAGGGAAAACCGATCCTGGCCGCGCTCAAGGCCATCAAGGAGAAATCAGCTCGCTTCGTCTCGCGCGGCGACAAGTCCGGCACGCACGCCGCGGAACTTGCGCTTTGGAAGGCCGCAGGACTTGACGTCGCCGGCGCAGACAGGGGCCTCTGGTATCGCGAGATCGGACAAGGCATGGGCGCCGCCCTCAATACCGCGTCCTCCATGAACGGTTATGTGCTGGCCGATCGGGGCACATGGATCTCCTTCAGGAACAAGGGCGAGCTGGATATCCTGGTTGAGGGCGACAAGCACCTGTTCAACCAATATGGCGTGATGCTGGTGAACCCGGCCAAGCATCCGCACGTGAAGAAAGAACTCGGCCAGCGGTTCATTGACTGGCTCATTTCCCCGGAAGGACAGAAGGCCATTGCCGATTACAAGATCGACGGCCAGCAACTTTTCTTTCCAAATGCGACTGATACAGGCGCGTAAGCGGGGGCGTCGCTAGAGGTTCGCGATGCGCGTACTGAACCCCAGATGTTTCGCCGCTTTTGGGCCACCTCGATGAGCTTTACCCGCCGGGCCCTGCTTGCTGCTCCCGCGATCCTGCTCGCGGCACCGCGCGCGCGTGCCGCTAATGTCACCGACGCCGCAGGCCGTGCGATCGCGATTCCCGAAACGGTCAGCCGTGTATTTCCCGCGGGCCGGCCAGCGGCGATCTTGCTCTATACGCTGGCGCCGGACCTCCTGCTCGGCTGGCCGCGCGCCAATCGCGCGGAGGAATGCGCCTTCTTGCTGCCCGACATCTGTGCGCGGCCCGAGATCGGCCGGCTCACCGGCCGCGGCAACACCGCGAGTCTTGAATCAGTGCTCGCTCTCAAACCCGATCTGATCATCGAGGTCGGCTCGACCTCGCCAACCTTCATCTCGCTCGCCACGCGCGTTCAGGAGCAGACCAAAATTCCCTACGCGCTGCTCGATGGAAAGTTCGAGGCGACGGCATCGACCTACCGGACCCTCGGCGCGCTCACGCGCCGCGACGCCGAGCCACTGGCGACCTACACCGAGGAAACGCTCGCCACGGTCCAGGCGCGTGTCAACAGGATCCCGGAAGCGGAACGCCCGCGGGTCTATTATGCACGCGGGCCGCGTGGACTCGAGACCGGGCTCGGCGGCTCGATCAATGTCGAGACCATTGGATTCCTGGGCGCGCGCAACCTGGCGGCCGAACGCAGGGGGGGGAGTTGCCGTGGTCTCGATCGAGCAGGTGCTTGCCTGGAATCCCCACATCATCATCACCGTCGACCGCGATTTTGCGGCCAATGTGCGCAGCGATCCGCAATGGGCGAAGGTCAAGGCAGTGCGTAGAGGCCGCGTGCATCTGTCGCCGATGCTGCCGTTCGGCTGGGTCGATTTCCCGCCCTCAGTCAATCGCCTGATCGGGCTCTGGTGGCTTGCGAAGATTTTCTATCCCGAGCATTTTCCGGAGGAAATGCGCACGCTGACGCGTGACTTCTATTCGCGCTTCTATCATGTGACGCCATCCGATGCCGATATCGATCGTGTGCTGGCCGCACGGGAGTGGTAGCTTGCGGCGACGGCTCGCTCCAGCATTCCCGGCCGAGCGGAGCGACGCAACGAGGTTATGGTGCGCCTTTGAATTCGATCCGGCGCCCTCATGCACCACGTCATCCGACGGCAGGAGCCCGACTGGTCGGCAAACCGCTGATCCCCGGGCTCAGTTGTCGATGACACGATGCACTCGCGTCGAAGGGGAAAGGCTCATGGCCTTCTCGCATTAGCTGAACTAATCGTTGCGAGTTTCGCCCCGTTTTGCTCTAAGGTTGGCGCAGACTGGACCACGGTTCGCTGCGAGAGATCGTGTCGGCAGTAGGAGCTATTTTGGGGTGGTGGTGAAGAGTTCAACTATTGCGTGGCTTTCGCATTATTCTTTTCGTCCTGGGTTATGGCTGCTCTCCCGATTTTCCCGCTTGGATCAGACGGCATGGCCAATCTTTTGGGCCGTCAGTCTTTTCATCATTCAGGCAATCCCCGCCACTATCGTGCGCGCGTCAAACCTGGAAGAAGGAAGGATAGTCGCAATCGCCCGAGGCGCGATCGATGGCCATTGGCTTACACCATTCGTCTATGGCGAGCGGTTCGCTGAACGCCCGGTTCTGCTGTCATGGATAAGCGCACTATTTGGTGAAGTTACCGGTGGCGTGACACTCTGGTCGGTACGTATTCCGCACCTCACCTTTTTCCTTGGGGGCGCTCTTCTGATTTACAGCTTGCTAAGATCGAACACTGGCAAAAGCGCTGCAATCTTTGGCGTGCTCTCTTGGCTTAGCATGCCGATGGTCGCTCCGAAGTTTATCAACGCCGAACCTGACATTGTCATGTCGACACTCTTGTTTGCAGCGTTCTATACGTGGTGGCAAGGAACGATCAGCAACCGTATGACACCGATCAGGTGGATCGGTATCAGCCTCTTGCTTGGCCTCGCGGGTCTTACCAAGGGACCGCAGCCAGTTGCCTACTTCACGCTCGGCGTTGGCGCTTATCTCCTGTTGAAAGGGCAACGTAATCAGATCGCCGCTTTCATTGGCACGAACGTTCTTGCGGCGCTGATCATCGGTGGCTGGTACGTTCTGGTGTACCAGCCGCACGATGTTGATTATTGGATGGCTCATTCTCGGCTGTTGACCACAACTGGTTTTCAGCTCGTCCGCGACCATTTCGATTTCGTCGTGAGCATGTTTGCAGAAGTTCTGCCAGCTACAATTTTGATAGGGCAAGCGGTCGTTATCCTGCTGCGCAGATGGAGAAACAGCGAACACGATCTGATGCTTGCAGCGATGCTCTACTCGTTGATCTGCACGCTGATGTTGGTGATTTGGCCCGGCGGGGTCGCTACGCGCTATGCTATGCCGGCGACTCTCACGCTCGCGGTAATTTGCGGGCTAATGTTCGAGCATTGGCGTCAAACCCACCCGCGAACCATCGCGTCAACGTTGACCGTGAGCTATCTTATCACGGGCGCGCTGCTTATCCGGGGCTGGGTGGTGATGCCGTTTTGGCCACATCTGTTTCAAGAAAGCCGGATCGCGGGGAAAACACTTGCTGCTGCTCTCCAGGACAACCCGGGCCCGCTATACGTTCTCGCCTCTTCGATCGAACCCAACATGTTAGTCTACGTCAGCGGGACAATTCGCGCGGTCACCTTAAGCGATCTCGCTCGACTGAAAACATCTGCTATCGCGGTCATGCTCCCGGTAGAAGAAGGTGCTTTGGCACAGCAAAACCCAACACTGCGATTGATTGACCGGGCCAGCGTGGTATCCCAAAAAACGCCGTATAGGATCGTAGAAATTCAGCCCTCAGAACCTCGCTAATTCCCCGGAGGGTTTTAGCACGCTGGGGCCCTGTGTTGATGCCCGTGGTTGACACTTAACGGGACCTGAGGCGATCTCCGGCTTGGGTCCGCCAAAGATGGAACAGCGGACAACGCGGAGCGATCTATGGGTACCCTTTCTTTTCTGATTGAATCAGAACGGGGTCCTCAGCCTTTTGTCGTGACTCGTTTTCTTCACGCGAACGAATGAACCAGGCCACTAAGCGCCGCCACCGAGCACGGCGTTGAACACTCGCCGCACCTCGCCTTGCGTCTCGCGGAGGCGGGCTTCCAGCGCCGAAAAATCCGGGGTGTCTCCAGCTCGTGCCATCACGCGCAGCAGGTCTTCCCCGGCGGTTTCCGGCTTGAACTTGCCAGTGACGCAAAGCCGCAGGATTTGCGTCAGATCGTGATAGAGCCGCGCCGCCGGGCGCAGCACTCCGGCGTCCGATTGGCCGAGCACACCAAGCCGCGCGGCGTTGTCGAGTACCTGCAGCGTGCTGACGCTCAAGATCTCGGGTTTTTCAGCGGCGTGAACCAGCTCAAGATACTGCGCGATGAAATCGATATCGACCAGACCACCCGCAGCAAGCTTCAGATCCCAGACCTCGTCCTCGCCCTTCTCCAGCGCGATCGCCCGGCGCATATCCAGAACGTCATCCGCCGTGGCCTCCGGATCGCGCGGCCGCGTCAACACGCCGCGAATCATCGCTTCGATCCGGCCGCGGAATTCCGGCGCGGACGAAATCACCCGCGCCCTCGTCAGCGCCATGTGCTCCCAGGTCCAGGCCTCGCGCTCCTGATAATCGGCAAAGGAATCGATCCGCGATGCCAGCGGGCCGGCCCGTCCCGACGGACGCAGCCGCATGTCGACATCGTAGAGCACGCCGTAATTGGTTCGTGTCGTGAACGCGCTGATCAGCCGCTGGGTCAGCCGCGCAAAATATTGCGCGCCGTGCAGGGATCGCTCGCCGTCGGAATCCGGTTTATCGTGGTCGTAATCATAGAGCAGGATCAGGTCGAGATCGGAGGACGCCGTCATCTCGCGGCTGCCGAGCCGGCCCATCGCCAGGATCGCGGTCTGCTGCCCCTCGATGCGGCCGTATTGCGTCGCGAACTGATCGGTCACCAGTCCATGCACGGTGTGGACGATGCCCTCGGCGACGTCGGCAAAGGCAACGCTCGCCTGCTGCGCGGAAACGGTGCCTGACAGAATCCGCGTGCCGATCAAAAAAAGGCTTTCCTGGCCGAACAGGCGGAGGCGATCCAGGAAATCCTCATAGGAGGCGGCGTCCTGCAGTGTCGTCGCCAGCCGGGCCGACAATTCTTTCCGGTCCGGCATCGCGCCGAAGAAGCGCGGATCGATCAGCCCATCCATGATCTGCGGCTGCCGCGCCAGCATGTCGCCGAGGCGCGGCGCGGCTCCGAGGATCAGCGCCACCAATGCGACGAGCTCGTGATTCTGGCTTAACAGCGAAATCAGCCGCCCGCCGCGCTGCAACGCCCCGAGAAAGCGGTCGAAGGCCGCCACCGCATCATCGGGCTGTTCGGCATGCGCGAGGCCGTCGATCAAGCCGGGAATGAACTCGACAAAGGCATTTCGCGTGGCCTCGACCCGCAGCGCGCGATAGTCGCCCTCCATCCATTGCTGCACCGTCTTCGCCACCGAGATCGGCTTCTTGAAGCCGAGTGATGCAAGGTGCTCGAGCAGGCGCGGATCATCCGGGCCGCCCCTGTAATTGACCTTCGGCAGTTTGGCGGTACCGGTCGGATCGTCGCGCTCGAACAGCTTTCCGTAGTGCCCGCGCACGACGTTGAGATGCCCAAGCAGGTCTCTTGCGAAGTCCGCGCGGCTCTCATAGCCGAAGAAGAATGCGAAACGCTCCACTCCTTCGGCAGCATCTGGCAGCGCATGAGTCTGCTCGTCGGCGATCATCTGCAGCCGATGTTCGACCCGCCGCAGGAATTCATAGGCCCTGGTGAGTTCGTCGCGCGCCTCATAGGTGATCCAGTTGCTCGAGCCCAATACTTCGAGAGCTTCCAGCGTCGGCCGAACCCTGAGCTCCGGATGCCGGCCGCCGGCGATCAATTGCTGGGTCTGCGCGAAAAACTCGATCTCGCGGATACCGCCGCGACCGACCTTGACGTTGTGGCCTTCGACCGCGATCTCGCTTTGCCCACGATAGGTCTGCATCTGCCGTTTCATGTCGTGGACGTCGGCAAGCGCCGCAAAATCCAGGTGCTTGCGCCACACGAACGGCGCGATCTCGGCGAGCAGCGCCTCGCCGGCTTTGGGATCGCCGGCGCAGGGCCGCGCCTTGATCATCGCGGCGCGTTCCCAGGTCCGCCCTTCCCGTTCGTAGTAATGCAACGCCGCCTCGGTCGAGATCGCTACATGGGTCGAAGCCGGATCGGGCCGCAGCCGCAGATCGACGCGGAACACGTAGCCCTCGCCGGAGCGCTGCTGTAACAGCCGAGCCAAGGCCTGCGTCACGCGCACGAAGAACGGCTGCGGCTCGATATCCTCGACCAGCGAGGTCGCGGCAGGATCGAAAAACACGATGAGATCGATGTCGCTGGAATAATTCAGCTCACCCGCGCCCATCTTGCCCATGGCGAGCACGATCATGCCGCTGCCGTGCTCGGGACGATCGGGATCGGCTGCGGTCATCCGGCCGCGTGCCACCTCCTGCCGCAGCAGAAAGCGCAAGCCAGACTGCACCGCCGCGACCGCCAGATCGGTCAGCGCCGTGGTGACCCGCATCACCGGCCAGACCCCGCCGATGTCGCACAGCGCGATCAGCAGCGCCGCTTCCGCCTTCATCCGGCGAAGCAGATGCATCACCTCGGTTTCGCTGGCGGCCTCGAGCAGGTCGCTGGACGTCTGCTCGATCAGCGAGGCGAGGTGCGACTCCGGGTCGCATGCCAGGATCCGGATCAGCCGCGCGGCGTCGGCGCGCACCAGATCGAACAGAAAAGGCGAGAATTCGGCGATACCGAGCAGAATGCGTGTGGCGAACGGCTGATCCAGGAGTTGATCGATCGCAGCCGACTGCGCCGGCTCAAGCCCGGCCAGCCAGTCCTGCAGGCGTTGTTCGGCTTGATTGGAGGCGGAGACATGCGGTCCGTCCACGAACCGCGCGGCCAGACAATGTCGATCCGCGTTGCCCGGCGCGGAGGAAGTCATGCGGCCTTCTGTGGCACATCCTGCGTTTGTGCCGCAAGCCTGTCACTGGCGCCCGCAGACGCGGGTATCGCCAGCGTCGCGACCAGGCCCGGATGCGAATCGCCGAGCCTGAGCTCACCGTCATGCAGGGTCGCGACCGCCGACGCCAGGCTGAGACCGAGCCCGGAACCCGGCAAGGTCCGGCTCGCCTCTAACCGCACAAATCGCTCCACCGCGTGCTTGCGGTCGCCCTGCGGAATTCCCGGGCCGTGATCGGTGACGCTGAGCAGCACAGTATTGCCCTCGCGCCGTGCCTCGATCAGGATCTCCTGGACGGCGTCGGCGCCGAGCGGCTGCGCCGATAACATTGGCTTGCCATACTTGATCGCGTTCTCGACCAAATTGGCCAGCGCCTGGCTGATCAACTCACGGTTGCCGTGAAGCGGCGCCGGCGCGGCCTTCACGCGCAACGTCATGCCGTCGTCCTCCGCCAGCGGCTCATAGAGTTCGTGGATGCCGTTGGCGACGTCGGCGGCGTCGAAATCGTCCATGTTGCCGCGCGCCTGCCCGGACTCGGCGCGCGCGATCATCAGGAGCGCATTGAAGGTACGGATCAGGCCGTCGGATTCCTCGATGGTCCGTTCCAGCGCCGCGCGGTAATCGGCTTCGCTGCTGGACTTCGCCAATGCCTCCTCGGCACGGTTGCGCAGGCGCGTCAGCGGTGTCTTGAGATCGTGGGCAATGTTGTCGGAGACTTCCTTCAGGCCCATCATGAGGGCCTCGATCCGCTCCAGCATGGCATTGAGGTTTTCCGCGAGGCGGTCGAGCTCGTCGCCGCTGCGTCCGACCGGCAGCCGGCCTGAGAGATCGCCGGCCATGATGCGCTGGGTGGTGCCGGTCATGGCGTCGATCCGCTGCAGCACCCGGCGCGCCACGAAAATGCCGCCGCCGATGCCAAGCACGACGACGACCAGGATCGACCATTGCGCGGCCTTGGCGACGATACCGAACAGGCGCCTGCGCTCCTCCAGATCGCGCCCGATCAACAGCCGAAAACCGTTTGTCATTTCGGTGACGCGCACCAGCGCGCGATGGTCTCCCGTGTCCTGATCGTCAAGCCGACGATAAGCCGTCTCGGACCAGCCTGATGTCGCCATCACGCCTGGCGCCAGCGAGCCGATATTGCCGGCAATGGCCTGCCCGGTCGGGGTGGTGATGAGATAAAGATTGGCGCCTGGGCGCAGCGCGCGGTTGCCGATGGTAAGCGCCAGGCCGCGCAGGCCGCGCCGCGTGTAGATATCGGTGATCTCACTGACTTCCGCGTTCACCGTAGAGGTGATCTGCTCGGTGATGAGGCGGCGCGTGTTCCAGGCAAAATAGGCCAACAGCGACGCGGCAAACAGCGCAAACAACAACAAATAGACGAGCGTCAGGCGGAACGCCGTGGTGCGGATCAGTTTACCGAATGCCGTCACGGATCATGTATCCGGCGCCGCGGATCGTGTGCAGCAAGGGCCGCTCAAAACCCTTGTCGATCTTGGAGCGCAGCCGTGAAATGTGCACATCGATGACGTTGGTCTGCGGATCGAAATGATAATCCCAGACGTTTTCCAGCAGCATGGTGCGCGTCACCACCTGGCCTGCGTGCTTCATCAGATATTCGAGCAGACGAAATTCGCGCGGCTGCAGCGTCAACTCGTCCTTGCCGCGGGCGACGCGATGCGAGAGACGATCGAGTTCGAGATCGCCGACCCGATAGGTGGTCTCTTCCGCAGGTCCGCCGTGGCGCCGCGACAGCACTTCGACACGCGCCAGCAATTCAGCGAATGAATACGGCTTTGGCAGATAATCATCGCCGCCGGCGCGCAGGCCCTTGATCCGATCATCGACCTGCCCGAGCGCGGAAAGGATCAGCACCGGCGTGCGGTCGCCCTTCTCGCGAAGAGAACCGATCAGCGACAGGCCATCGCGCTTTGGCAGCATGCGGTCGACCACCAGCACGTCGTAATCACCACTCTCCGCCATCGCGAGGCCCTCCTCGCCATCGCTGGCAAGCTCGGCCACATACCCGACTTCGCGAAACGCCTTGACGAGATAATCAGCAGACTCGCGATCGTCTTCGATGATCAGGATGCGCATTTGAGGGGCAGTTGCGGTCACGTCAGTGGCTTTCTCTCACCATGGCGCGGCCGGCATGCACATGCAAGGCGACCGAACACTTTCTCGATCAAGTGAAAAAAGCGGGCGGTGAAGCTGGGGGGACTTCACCGCCCTTAGCCTTCCGACGGAGGGGGGCGTATTCCACCGGAAGGTGACCTTGAGGGAGCGAGCTTTGGGCCCGCCCCCCGGAAAGAGCCGTCGGCGGGGGCGACTAATGCCGGCGACACCCTCCATTTTATATTTAATCCTTCTTTAACCCTTGGCCAGCGGCACTGCCACGAAGCGCGACGAACCGCCGCTCTTCACGCGCATGAGAACGCTGTTCTTGGTGTCGGTGCGTGCGGAACTGATCGCGTCCCGCACATCGCCGGCAGAGGCGACGGTCTTGCCGGCGACCTCGAGGATCACGTCGCCTTCCTTGAAGCCACGTTCAGCGGCGGGGCTCTTCGGGTCGACCTCGGTCACCACGACGCCATCCTTGCCGGCACCGGCCACGCTGTTGGCGGGCGCGACCGTCAGGCCGAGCTTCGGCACGTCGGTGCCGCGGGTGGCGCCACCCCGGTCGTTATTGTCGTTGTCGGCCTTGGCCTCGACAGTATTCGGAAGCTGGCCGAGCGAGAGGTTGACGACCTTGTCCTGGCCCTTGTGCAGCACGTTGAGCTTCACCGTATTGCCGGGCGACATCCCACCGATGGTGCGGGCGAGTTCGCGCGCATCCTTCACCGGCTCGCCATTGACGGCAGTGATGATGTCGCCGGATTCGATACCGGCCTTGGCCGCCGGGCCATTGGCCTGCGGTTCCGCCACCAGCGCGCCTTCCGCCCTCTTCAGGCCAAGGCTGTCCGCGATGTCAGCGGTCACCGGCTGGATCTGAACACCGATCCAGCCGCGGCTGACCGTGCCCTTTTCCTTCAGCTGGGCCACCACGCTCTTCACCGTCGAGGCGGGGATCGAGAATGCGATGCCGACACTGCCGCCGGACGGCGAATAGATCGCGGTGTTGACGCCCATCACCTCACCGTTGGTGTCGAATGCGGGGCCGCCGGAGTTGCCCTTGTTCACGGGCGCGTCGATCTGGATGAAATCGTCATACGGGCCGTTGCCGATGTCGCGGCCGGAAGCCGAGACGATACCGGCCGTCACCGTGCCGCCCAGCCCGAACGGGTTGCCGACCGCCAGAACCCAGTCGCCGATCCGCGGCTTGCTGTCCGAGAGCTTGGCGAACGGGAAGTTCGAGCCGCCCTCGACCTTGATGAGTGCGAGGTCGGTCCGTGGATCGGTGCCGATCACCTTGGCGGTATGGGTCTTGCCATCATCGGTCGTGACCTCGACCTTGTCGGCGCCATCGACGACGTGGTTGTTGGTCACCGCATAGCCGTCAGCGGAAATGAAGAAGCCCGAACCCTGGCCGGTGATCGCACGCCCGCCGCCGCGCGGTCCGCCGCGCAGACCCGGCGGCAACCCATCCGGTCCTCCGAAGCGGCGGAAGAAGCGCTCCATCGGCGACCCCGGCTGGAACGGCGAGTCCTCATTATTGGCCCCGTCGTCCTTCGCGAGCTTTTCGCTGATGTTGATCTTCACCGAAATAACGGAGGGCTTCACGCGCTCGACGACATCGGCAAAGCCAACCGGCCGCTCCACCTTGCGGACTTCGTTATCGACCTGCGCGTGCGCGGGGCTGGTGAAGATATCAACCGGGGCCTGCGGCGGGCTGAAACCGTAGACGGCGACGCCGAGGCCGGCGACGACGGATGCCATCAACGCGAATTTGCGGGCCAAGAAGAGCGAACGCCGCGGCGCGCCGTAGGACGGAAAAGAGGAAAGATCAGTGGGACGTTCGGTCATTGCTAAAAATCTCCAGATCGAGAATCGATGGTGCGGGGGGCGAGCACCTGACGAGCCAAAGATGGGGATTTCCGCCTTACCGCGCGCTGGCTGCGGAATTAAACTTTCGTAATAGAGGTAAAAGCTGGATGCGGCAGAATATCGCAGGTAAATGAAGGGCTTAACTGGGCCGCTAAAGTGGCTTGTCCGGCGCGGGTTCCGCTTGCATCAGGCGTTCCAACCGCGCCTTCTCTTCGGCCGTCAGTTTTACGGCGGTTTCGTCCGCGGCAGCCGATTTTCCACCACGCCGGCTCAATCGCCATAGCGCAAAACCGCCGCCCAATAACGCCAGTGGCGGGACCAGCCACAGCAACAGTGTGTGCGGATTGAAGCGCGGTTTCAGCAGCACGAACTCGCCGTAGCGGGCGACCAGAAAATCGATCACCTGGGCGTCGCTGTCGCCCGCCGCGATCCGCTCGCGAACCAATAGCCGAAGGTCGCGCGCCAGCGGTGCTTCGGAATCATCGATCGACTGGTTCTGGCACACCATGCAGCGCAATTCGCGCGACAGGTCGCGCGCCCGCGCCTCCCTGGCCGGATCGCTCATGATTTCGTCGGGCTGCACGGCGCGCGCGGCGGGTGAGCCGGCGACCACGGCCAGGGCAAACGCGCAAGCGATGAGCGATCTCTTCATTATTCCGCCGCCTGCAACGCCCGAGACGCCTTCGCCGGCTTGGGCGCGCCAACGCGCAAGCGCCGGTCGGAGAGCGACAACAGGCCGCCGAACGCCATCAGCACCGGGCCGAACCAGATCAACAGCACCATCGGCTTGTGATAGATGCGCACCGCGATTGCATTATCCGCGGTGGTGTCGCCGAGCGAGATATAGAGCTGGCTGGCGCCGCGCGTCAGCAACGCGGCTTCGGTCGTCGATGATCCGCGCGTGGTGAAGTTGCGCTTCGATGGCGTCATCACGCCGAGTTTTTGGCCGTCGAGATTGACCGTGAACTGCGCGATCATTTCCCGGAAATTCGGACCCTGGTGCTGCGTGACGCCGTCGAGCTTCAATTCATAGCCGGCGACCGTTGCGACCTCATCGCGCTTCATCGTTGCGATGTATTCGGTGTTCCAGGTGGTCTCGCAGACGATCCCGATCAAGGCGACGCCGACGCCGGCATGCGCGAAGGCCGTGCCCCAGCTCGCGCGCGGCAATCCGCGCGCACGCCGCATCGCCGTGCCAAAGGGAACGCGGAACAACCCGGTACGCTCGGCGAGGTCGCTCAACGCACCGGAGATCACGAATACCGAGAGCCCGATCGCCAGTGGCGCAAAACTGCTGCCGCCGCGCGTCCATGCCCACAGCACAGCAATTGCAATCAGCGCGGCGATGCCGGCAGCGGTCAGGCGCTGCGCTGCGCCGAGCAGGTCGCCGCGCTTCCACGCCAAGAGCGGCCCGAACGGGACCGCGACCATCAAGGGAACGAACAGCGGCGCAAAGGTCAAATTGAAAAATGGCGCGCCGACCGAGATCTTGTCGCCGGTCAAAACTTCCAGCGCCAGCGGATACAGCGTGCCGATGAAGACGGTCGCGCAGGCCGTGGTGAGGAAGAGATTGTTGAGCACCAGCGCGCCTTCGCGCGAGATCGGCGCGAACAGGCCGCCTTGCTTCAGCGCCGAGGCGCGCCAGGCATAAAGCGACAAGCTTCCGCCGATGAAGACGCAAAGGATCAAGAGGATGAACACGCCGCGCGCCGGATCGGTTGCGAACGCATGCACCGAGGTCAAGACGCCCGAGCGTACCAGGAACGTACCGAGCAGCGACAACGAAAATGTCAGGATCGAGAGCAGGATCGTCCAGACTTTTAGCGCGTTGCGCTTCTCCATCACGACAGCTGAATGCAGCAGCGCGGTGCCGGCCAGCCACGGCATTAGCGAGGCGTTCTCGACCGGATCCCAGAACCACCAGCCGCCCCAGCCGAGCTCGTAATACGCCCAGTACGAGCCCATCGCGATGCCGAGCGTGAGGAATATCCACGCAACCAGCGTCCACGGCCGCACCCAGCGCGCCCACGCGGCATCAATCCGGCCTTCGAGTAGCGCGGCAACCGCGAAGGAGAACGAAATCGAAAACCCGACATAGCCGAGATAGAGCATCGGCGGATGCACCGCGAGGCCAATGTCCTGCAGCACCGGATTGAGGTCGCGGCCCTCGATCGGCGGATTGGCGATACGTAGGAACGGATTCGAGGTGATGAGGATGAACAGATAGAATGCGCTTGCGATCCAGGCCTGCACCGCGAGCACATGGGCGCGCAGCGACAGCGGCAGGTTGTTGCCAAACGCGGCAACAAGGCCGCCGAACAGCGCGAGAATCGATACCCACAGCAGCATCGATCCTTCGTGATTACCCCAGACGCCGGTGATCTTGTAAATCAAGGGCTTCATCGAGTGCGAATTCTCGAACACATTGACGACAGAAAAATCCGACGTGACGTGCAGCATGACGAGCGCAGTGAACGACGCCGCGACGAACAGCAATTGCGCGAGCGCCGTGGAGCGGGCGATATTCATCAGGGCGACATCGCGCCAGCGCGCGCCTGCTATCGGCACCGTGGACTGGATCAGTGCCAGTCCAAGCGCGAGCACCAGCGCATAGTGTCCGGCCTCGGCGATCACCGCATCGCTCCCTGCGCCGGCTGCGCGGCCGAGGCGCGCGGCTTTTCGTAATCGTCCTTCCAATGGCCCTGCTTCTTCAGGGCGTCGGCGACATCCTTGGGCATGTAGGCCTCGTCATGCTTCGCGAGCACGGTGTCGGCCTTGAACACGCCGAAAGAATCGAGGGCGCCTTCGGCGACGACGCCCTGCCCTTCGCGGAACAAGTCCGGGAGAATGCCCTTGTACGAAACCGGCAGCGTGGCGCTGCCATCGGCCACGCTGAAGTTGACCGCGAGATTATCGCCACGCTTGAGCGATCCCGGCTGCACGAGCCCGCCGAGCCGGAAGCGTTTGCCGGCCGAAATATGCTTCGCCGCCACCATCGAGGGCGTCGAGAAGAACACGATGGAATCGCGCAGCGCATTCAACACAAGTGCTGCCGCCACTGCGAGCACCGCAAGCGATCCGCCAATCATAACCAAACGCCGCTGCTTGCGCGTCATCCGCGTCCTCTATTTTTCGGCATCATGCGTCATCCATCAAGCCCGAGATTCTTCAGGCCTTCATTGAGCTGGCGCAAGCGTTCCGCATCGTTGGCAACGGCCTGGCGGGCGTCGGTCACCGCATGTACCGCCTTGTCCCGTTCGCCCATCACCACGTAAGCCCGCACCAGCCGCAGCCATCCTTCGACATCGTCGCCGTTCTGCTTCAGCCGCGTCGCGAGGCCGTCGACCATGCCACGGATCATCGCGCCACGGTCGGTCTCGTTCATGTCCTTGGCGGCCGCCATCGCATTATCGGGAAGCGTTGGAGCGGCGCCGCCCCCGACCCGTGCCAACGCCGCCTGAACCACCGGCCGCCACGGGGCATCCGCCGGCGCCTTTGCCAGCATCGCACGCCAGATCGAGGCGGCATGGGCATTGCGGCCATCCTGCTCGGCGGCAACACCAAGGAAGTAGTTTGCCTTGGGCTCTTCGGTCTTCAGCGCGATCGCGCGCTCAAATTCGGCTTTGGCCTCCGATGTGACGACACCGCCCGCCGCGCCCGCCAGCGCTTCGCCGAGATCGGAGCGACGCTCGGCGCTGTCGCCGTTATAGCTGATGGAGTTGCGGTACGCGCGGATCGCGTCATCGTAGCGGCCGAGCCGCACCAGCACCGGCGCCAGCACGCTCCAGCCGCGGCCATCCGTCGGATTCTTTTCCAGATGGGCCTCGACCTGCGCGACCAGATTGTCGAGCGGCTGGTTGGCGTCCGCCACCCGCTGACGAGCGGCAAGCGGAAAATCGGCCAGCTGCGGCGACCCGAGCGAAAGATAGAAGGCGGTCGCCGCGATCGGCATCCCAACCAGTGCCAAAATGGCGGCGGAGCGGCGCAACCGGAGGCTCGACTGCGCGGGCAAGTCGCGCTCAGTATCCACCGCGGCGAGCAGGCGGCGGCCAATCTCGATCCGCGCGGCGTCGGCTTCGGAAGGACCAATCATCCCCGCGGCAACATCGCGATCGATTTCGGCCAATTGGTCCTTGTAGACGGTCGCCTCAGAGCCACCAGTCGTTGCGCCCACGCGGCGGCTTAATGGCCAGAGCACGGCAAAGATCGCCGCGACGGTCATCAGCGCGAACACAAACCACAGCGTCATCAAGCGGTTCCCAGGTGGAACGGGCCTTTAGGCACCAATGCGCCGCTTTACACTACCGGCGCCAAGCCCGGCAATTGACAATTGCTGGATCGAAACTGAGATGGAAAGCCCGAAATGTCCGGAAAATGCGGCGCCGTTACCCGGCGCGGGAGGCCTTGCGCTCGCCCGTCACGGCGTTTTCGGCCGCCCGGCCCATCAGCGAGGCATAGTCGTGGCCGAAGAGTACCTCGCAGAAGCGGATCGCGGCCTTGACCTGCATCTGGCGGTAGGCGCGCCCCCTGATATCGCCGCCGCGCAGCGATTGCACCAATCCCTCGGTAGATTGCTCGACGTAGTGCTGCAGGTCGGAATAAGTCCGCAGCGTCACCTCGTTGATTGCGAGCTCGCTGGCATAGGTGCGGCACACCGCAACGAAATCGATCAACGCTGCGGTTTCCTCGACCTCCGACGCGTCGATTTTGGCGCCGGCGGAAATGTCCCTGTCGGCGCGCTGGCGCAGGATGCGGCGGACGCGGCCGGGAACGCTGTCGATTTCCGACTGCAGCGAGTTGGAAATATCGGCCCGTATCGAGGTCAGCTGCCTGCCCCACGAGGAGTCGTTGCGCAGGTCGAGCTCGGTTCGCAGGCCACGGACGCCGTCATGAAGGGCCTTCAGCTGATCGCCGACGTTATCGAAATGGCCGCGCCTTATATCCGTACGCAAGCAGGCAGCAAGATAGGAGAGATCGTGCAGCGCGATCGTGACGGCAACGCCATAAGGCGTCGCGGCGACCCGGATTTCATCGTCGGAGGCCGCCATCTTGATGGCGAGGCGAATGATCTGCCACGGCGCGGCGAGACGCTGCATGATCAGCGAGAGCGCGAACGGCAGCAGTTGCGGTGTCTGCAGCGAGGGAACATTGAGCGCGCTGCTCACCGACGCGATCTGCGAATCGCCAAGCACCCGCAACTGGCGGGGAAGCCGGCTGCCCAGCGTATCGAGCGCCTCGCGCGCCCACAAAACCGATCCGATCGGCAGCAGATCATCGACAACGTTGGGCGGCCCGACGCGGGCTAACGCCCGCCGCTTGTCGTCGCCCGGCACCGGCGTTGCGAGCTTGACGATCACCTCCGCGGCGACGAGCTGGAACCTGCGAGTAGCCACTTCGACAAGCGCCGTCGTATCGCTGTCGCGCGCCTTGGCCAATTCCGCCTCGAACTCGCGCACCTGATGAGGTGCGCCGTCGCGACCGAGCCATTGCCAAACCGGCAAGAGTGAGGCGCGGTGGATCTGGCCCGGCCGCACCGGAAAATTGCCCTCGGCAAGAAACGGCTCGAGCGGGCGAAACAACAGCCGCGCCGGATCGTCGGTGCGCGGGCGTGCCTCATCCTCTTCCTCCGCCCCGCGCACGATCTTGCGCAATTGCTCAAGCACGAGATTGGCGACGGCGGTGTCTTCGCCGCGCTCGACAGCGCGCTCGAATTGCCGCATCAGCAGCGCCTGCGATTGCGGCGGGAGCTGCGCGAGATAATCCCTCAGCCGCTCGATCGATGTCTGGCTCATGCGCCCGGTATGGATGTTTGTGTCGTGCGGACGGCAAAACGCGTCCACTGCGATCATAGAAGGGTGCGCGTTAAGAAGTCGTTTAGGAATGATGGCGGACTTCCTTCAACTCGAAAGCCAGCGAGCTGGTCGGCCGGATTTACACGCCCGGCAGCACCAGCTCGGCCCGCAAACCGCCGATCGGCGCATCTGCGAGCGAAAGGCTGCCGCCATACAGGCCGGCGAGATCGACCACGATCGATAGCCCAAGCCCGGAGCCCGGCTTCGATTCGTCGAGCCGCTGGCCTCGCCGCGAAACCTGCGCCCGCTCGGCGGCCGACAATCCGCGGCCGTCGTCATCGACGATGATCCGGAGCCTCGGCCCGGCGCCGGAGTCTGCCGGCGGTTCCGCCAGCACCTCGATGAAGACCTGCGATGCCGCCCATTTACAGGCGTTGTCGACGAGGTTGCCGGCCATTTCCTCGAGGTCCTGGCGCTCGCCGCGGAATTTTGCGAGCGGATCGGCTTTCAGGTGGATGGCGATGCCGCGGTCGCGATGGATCTTCTCCATGGTCCGCCGCAACGCCTCGATCGCAGGCGCGACTTCGGTAACCGTGCCGACGATCGTGACGCGCGCGGCGATGCGCGCGCGCTCAAGATGATGCGCCACCTGATCGCGCATCACGTCCGCCTGCTCGAGCACCTTGCTCGCAAAGGAATCGACGGCGTGGGCCGCGGCTTCGTTGACGATGACCGACAACGGCGTCTTGATGGCGTGGGCGAGATTGCCGACATGCGTGCGCGCGCGCTCAACGATTTCGCGGTTGGCATCGATCAGCGCATTGGTCTCGCGCGCCAATGGCGCGATCTCGACGGGAAATTCACCCTCGAGCCGCTCGGCACGGCCGGAGCGGATATCGGCAATCGATTCGGAAATCCGCTTAAGGGGCGCAAGCCCGAAGCGTACCTGGAAGATCGTGGTCAGCAGCAGCACGATCCCAAGGGCTGACAAGGTGCCGCCGAGGTAATAATCGAAGCTGCGCGTTTCGTCGAAGATTTCGCTGGCGTCGCCGGCCACGCTGACCAGGAATTTGCCGTCGGCGCCGAGATCGACCGGCCGCTCGACCATCCTCAAGCTCTGGCCCTCGGGACCATCGATATAAGCGATCCGGATCCCGGCGGCCGTCAACTCCGCGCCGTGCTCCTCGAGCTTCGGCAGCTTCTTGTCCCACAACGAGCGCGATGCGCGCGTTTCGGCTTTCTCGGCATCGGTGCGGGTGATCTGCCAGTACCAGCCGGACAACGGCAACTCGAACAACGGCTCGCCGAGCGACTGGAACTGACGATCCGGCGGTTCGTCCGGCGTCGCGACTTCAGCGATCAGGGTGCGGAGATAAAGGTTCAGACGGCGATCGAAGGCGCGCTCGCTTGCATCGCGATAGACTGACGACAGGATGACACCGGTGATGAGCAGGATCACCACCACCCAGGCAGTCGCCGAGAGGAACAGGCGGGTGGCGAGCGAGCTTCCGCGCATCCCAGAAATCAAGTGCCGGACGATGGCGGCGGCGTCAGAAGATAGCCGAGACCGCGCACTGTCTGGATGATATCGACGTCCAGCTTCTTGCGGATGCGACCGACGAAGACCTCAATGGTGTTGGAGTCGCGATCGAAATCCTGGTCGTAGAGATGTTCGACCAGTTCGGTGCGCGACACCACGCGCCCGGTGTGGTGCATCAGATAGGCCAAGAGGCGGTATTCGTGCGAGGTCATCTTGATCGGATTGCCGGAGACGCTGACGCGGCCGGTGCGCGTATCCAGCGACACCGGTCCGCACGTCAGCTCCGACTGGGCATGGCCGGTGGAGCGGCGCAGCAGCGCGCGGATTCGCGCCAGGATTTCTTCCAGGTGAAACGGCTTTGCGACGTAGTCGTCCGCGCCGGCATCAAATCCCTGCACCTTGTCGCTCCAGCGGTCGCGCGCGGTGAGGATCAGGACCGGCATCACCCGGCCATTGCGACGCCACGACTCCAGTACCGAAATGCCGTCCATCTTCGGCAGCCCGATGTCGAGCACGACGGCATCGTAGGGTTCGCTGTCGCCAAGGAAATGCCCCTCCTCGCCGTCGTAAGCGCGATCGACGACGTAGCCGGCATCCGTCAGTGCCGTTGTCAGCTGACGGTTAAGATCCGGATCATCCTCAACGACGAGCAGGCGCAAGCTGGCCTCCGATGGTGAGTTCCACAATTTCCGGCCTGGAGATGAAGCTCACCGGCGTGAACGGACTATGAACAAAGCACAGCCGCGATATTATTTTTTTCATAGCGCGGTTGATAGCAGATTTGCGCAGCCCGGACACCGGCCTCCGCCCTAAAGCCCTGAGCCTTCAGGGTTAACGATAATTCATCGATACCTCTCGCGAACGGCTCCCCAGGCCCCCGCAGGGTTGTGATCGGTCCGGTTGTGGCCTAGCAAGCAAAGCATGACTCGACGATTGTTCCTCGCGGCCGGCTGGTTGGCGCTCGCTTTCATCACTTACGCGACGCTTTCACCGCTCGAAGAGCGCCCGGTGATGGCCGGTCTTCAGTTCGAGCATTTCGCTGCCTTTGCGTTCATGGGATTTGCCTTCGCCCGGGGTTACCCGCGGCGCGCGCTCCTTGTCATCGGCATCCTCATCGGAGCCGCGTTCGTCCTCGAAGCCCTGCAACTACTGACGCCAGACCGTCACGGCCGCGTTGTTGACGCGCTGGTCAAGGCGGCAGGGGGAATTTGCGGGATGGGCGCCGGTCGTCTGGACCCTGTC
>JBJMTR010000482.1:0-6234 GCA_045811565.1 Bradyrhizobium sp. | reverse complement strand
GATGAGCGAATCGAGGCACCGGCCTCGATCAGGGCCGTTTTGATCTTTTCAAACCGGGTGCCCGCGGCTGATACCAGCAAGGCTGCGCCGTCAAAAGCGGTATCCGGCACTGCGACAATCTCGGCGAGCGGCGCCAGTGCGCGGGCGGTGCCTGCGTTCCAGCCAGAGACGCGAACGCTCCACATTTGGACCTCGGTTACCATCGCGTCATCGGCGACGCGCGAGATCACGAATACCGGAAGCGCCGCGGGATGGTCGGCGCGCTCGAGGAACGGCAGTCGCGCGATGATCTTTGGCGCGCCCTTGGCCTCGAGCGCGATCCACCAGGGTGTCCGGCTGGAGATGGCCGAGACCAGCGCCAGATCGCCTTTCGATCCGGCCACCGCCTCGACCGCGGCCTGCGCGCTGAAATGCGAGACATAGGGAACGACGAAGCCGAAATGAAATCGCGCCGAATCCCGCATCATGGATTCGCCGACCGAGACATCGGCGTGCACCGAGAACGGCGCCTGCACATGGGTGAACGTCGAGATGATGACGCGCCAGATGCTCTCGATGGTGTCGAGCGGCAGGATGCCGCGATGGCGTTCGACGAGGCGTCGCATCATATCGGCTTCGCGCGCCGGTCGGAACGCCGAGCCGACTTCCTGGGTCTGCTTCACCTGGATCAGGCGATCGATGATGTCGCCACGCGCCATCAGCAGGCGATGAACCTGCTCGTCGATCGTATCGATCTCCTTGCGCAACTCCTGCAGCGAGGGCGGAGCCGGGGGTGCTTTTGACATTCTTAAAAAACCTGGCGAGAGCTTTTCCTCATCCTTAAGGAGCGGCGCTTGCGCCGCATCTCGAAGGATAAGGCCCGTTCTCCCTCATGGTTCGAGACGGCGCAAGGGCGCCTCCTCACCATGAGGTATTCCTGATCCGGCTAACCCAGGCCGGTTAACGATGGGCTTGCCTTGACGGAAAGCCCGCCAAGGGCTATTTTTACAACATTCCGTGGTCATTTGAGCCGGCCGGCTTGCAGCCACGTTAAACAACTCGCTAAACAGGCCGGGGACAGAGTTGATCCCGGCCGAACCTAGTTCAGGCCGGGTTTTTTATGGCCTGATGTCTGTTCGAAAAACCTCCGCGAGGGGGCCGGTGCTGAGATGACCAACGTGCAGTCGATATCGAGTCCCTCGATCCACAGCGAGGATCGCGCCCAGGAGGCCGATCATCCGTCGTCGCTGGTGGCGAAGTTCGGCACGGACCAGCCGCTGAAGCTCGATTGCGGCATCGATCTCGCGCCCTTCCAGATCGCTTACCAGACCTATGGCGAGCTCAATGCCGATCGCTCCAACGCCATCATGATATGCCATGCGCTCACGCTTGATCAGCATGTCGCCAACCCGCATCCGCTGACAGGCAAGCCTGGCTGGTGGGAAATCATGGTCGGTCCCGGTCGTCCGCTCGACACCGACAGATATTTCATCATCTGCTCGAATGTAATCGGCGGCTGCATGGGCTCCACCGGCCCGGCTTCGACCAATCCGGCTACCGGCAAAGTTTGGGGGCTTGATTTTCCGATCATCACGATACCTGACATGGTGCGAGCGCAGGCGATGCTGCTCGACCGCCTGGGCATCGAAACCCTTCTGTGCGTGACCGGAGGGTCCATGGGCGGCATGCAGGCGCTGCAGTGGACCGCCGCGTATCCCAACCGCGTATTCTCGGCGCTGGCCGTCGCCTGCAGCACGCGCCACTCCGCACAGAACATCGCGTTTCACGAACTCGGCCGGCAGGCGGTGATGGCCGATCCAGACTGGCATCATGGGCGTTACTTCGAGTTGGGTACTCATCCGCATCGTGGACTCGCCGTCGCGCGGATGGCCGGGCACATCACCTATCTCTCTGACGCCGCGCTGCATCGCAAATTCGGGCGGCGGATGCAGGATCGCGAGCTGCCGACATTCTCGTTCGACGCCGATTTCCAGGTCGAGAGCTATCTGCGCTACCAGGGCTCATCCTTTGTCGAGCGCTTCGACGCCAACAGCTATCTCTATCTGACCCGTGCGATGGACTATTTCGACATCGCCGCCGACCATGATGGAGTTTTGGCGGAGGCATTTCGCGGCATCAAGACGCGGTTCTGCGTGGTGTCGTTCACCAGCGACTGGCTGTTCCCGACCTCGGAATCGCGCGCGCTGGTGCACGCGCTGAATGCCTCGAGCGCGCGGGTATCGTTCGCCGAAATCGAAACCGATCGCGGCCACGATGCCTTCCTGCTCGACGTGCCCGAGTTCTTCGACATCTCTCGCGCTTTCCTGCAATCCGGCGGCATCGCGCGCGGCCTCGGCAACGGAGCTGGCTGAGATGGCGCTTCAGGAACAGACCTTGCCGTTGCCGGGCGTGACGCCCCACACGACAGGCAATTATCGCAGCGATCATCTTTTGGTCGCGGGGATGGTCGAGCGCGGCTCGAAAGTGCTCGACGTTGGCTGCGGCGACGGCGATTTGCTGCAACTGCTTGAAAGTCGCGGCATCGACGGCCGCGGCATCGAGCTGTCGCGCGAGGGTGTCAACCGCTGCGTCGCCAAGGGCCTTGCGGTAGTGCAGGGCGACGCCGACACCGACCTGGTCAACTATCCCGACGACGCGTTCGACTATGTGATCCTGTCGCAGACGCTGCAGGCCACGCGGCAACCGAAGGCTGTGTTGGAAAACTTGCTGCGGATCGGGCAGCGAGCCATCGTCTCGTTCCCGAATTTCGGGTTCTGGAAGATGCGGCTGCAGCTTTTGATCGGCGGGCACATGCCGCGTACCGAAAACCTCCCCGCCACCTGGTACGACACGCCGAACATCCATTTCTGCACGATCAAGGATTTTGTCCAGCTCTGCGACGAGATCCACGTCAAGATGGAGCGTGCGGTCGCCCTCGATCTCTACGGCCGGCCGCTACGGTTGAAATTGCCCTGGTGGTTCTGGAACATGTTCGGCGAGCAGGGCGTGTTTCTGCTGAGCCGAGCGGGGAAGGGGAAGTGACGCACCGCGAACGCAGCTTGCTTCAACCTCCCCCATAGGGAGAGGTCGCGAGCATCTCGCGAGCGGGTGAGGGACCGTGACCCCTCGCCCGGCGTGGAGCCTGTGCTCGGACGGCGCAAGGCGCCGATCCGGGTGCGACCCTCTCCCAATGGGAGAGGTGGGGACGACCGCGACTGTCGTTCTACACGGGGCTAGCCACCAGCGACCTCGGATCACGCACCGGCCATCTCCCGGCTTCCACCAGCGCGATAAACCGCTCGACCATTTCGTTGAACAGGGCCGGCTCTTCGAGATTGAGCACATGCCCGGATTTCGGGAAGAACGAAAGTCCGGCCGCCGGCAGGTGCTTCTTCAAAAACAGGCTCGGCTCGATGCAGTTGTCGTCCTCGTCGCCGCACAGGATCAGCGCCGGCGTCGGTACTTTCCGGATCGCTTCGGTCATGGTGTAGATCGACGGCCTTCCCCCTTGAAAACTGCGCATGCTGTTGGCGGAGCCTTTGGCATCATGCCGCGCCAGCGCGGCGTAGAAATCAGCGTGCCCGCGCGGGTCTTTGACCAGAAATGGAATCCGGCTCGGCGCCTCGCGCGTCACTTTCGCGACTTCGGCCGAGCCGATCGTCTCATACTGTTCGGCATTGGCGCGGCACTGCTTGCGAAAGGCCTCGAGGTTTTCAAGGCTTGAACCGGAGCCGACGGCGGCGAGCGTCATCGACAGCGCGCGCTCCGGCGCGTTGAGACCGATCTGCAACGATGAATAAGAGCCCATCGAGAGACCCACGAAATGCGCTTTTGCGATCCCGAGGTGATCGAGCACCGCCAGCGCGTCGGTATAGAAATGCTTGTAAGTGTAGACGTCGGCCGAGGGCGGCACGTCGGAGGGCGTATAGCCGCGCGCCGAATAGGCGATGCAGCGATGGCCACGCGAGAAATAGCGCATCTGCGGCTCCCAATTGGTGTGGTCGGCCGCGAACTCGTGCAGGAAGATGATCGGCGTTCCGCTTCCCGCCTCTTCGAAATACAGGCGGACATCATCCTTGGTGACGGCTGAGGGCATATTGGTTCCTTCTTTTTGTTTGATGCGTTTTCGTCAGGCAGGCCGACAGCAGTTCGCTGGTCGCCGACCCCGAAAATCGCAGCTAATACTCGCGGCCGCAATGTGGCAGCACCGGGTCTTTTTGGCCATCAAATTGCCGTGGAAACACCTCGGATCCGCTGCGGAATTGCCGCATAAAATCTTCCTCCCGCCGCACACCGAATCGCAAAACAAAAAAGCCGCCGCGTCGTCTGGATACGGACGCGACTGGGGAATGGCGGCTACAGAGGATAAAGTATGGTTCAGTTTGTTGCGTTTCGCCGGTCGCTTGTCGCGCTGGCCTTGTGTTCGGCGGCAATCGCCGTTTCTGCTACTTCGGCTTCGGCACGGTCTCATCACGGCGCAGGGCGGCACGTGCGCGCCCATCATGCCGGCCATCATGCCCGGCATCACGCCCATCACCGTCACCATCGTCATCGGCACGTCGCGCGGTCGTCGCGCGGGCATCGTGGCGTGGCGCCAATGCAGGCGCGCGATTTACCCAACATCCATCCAGGCTTTGCTGACAGCACCAGCCAAATGGCCACGCAGGGCAGCTTCAGCTCATCGAACGTCGTGGCCGAAGCGCGCCGTTACCTCGGTGGCAATCCCACCGGCCGCGGCAGGCTGTGGTGCGCGCGGTTCATGAACATGGTGCTGCAGCATTCCGGTTATCGCGGCACCGGCTCCGACATGGCGAATTCGTTCGCCCGCTACGGCCAGCGCATATCGGGACCGCAGGTCGGCGCCATTGCCATCATGGGGCGGCGCGGCGGCAGCCATGTCGGCATCATCTCCGGCATCGACGCCAAAGGAAATCCGATCATGATCTCGGGCAATTACGGCAACCGGGTTCGGGAGGTGCCGATCCCGCGCGGCCGGATTCATTCTTACGTGATGCCGACGGGCTGACCGGCTGTCATTGCGAAAATTCCTAGAGTGCGCAAAGGCGCACTTGCGTCGTGCCCGCCATCAAGACCTCGCACCGCGATGGTGGGCACGCTTCCGCCTTCGCTCGTTGAGCTACGGCGGACAAGTCGCTTTGTCCGCCCCACGAAAGCCACGCCAGGGCGTGGACTCATAAAACCGACGGCGAAGCGGGAAACATGCGTGGACGACGCGGCGACGGTGCGGGGCGCGTCGATCAGCCAGAATTGTCGCTCCTGCTCATTCGAAGGCGACGTACATGGCAATTCATGCGCCCTCGCGTAGCTGTATCCGTTTCGCGGTTGCAGTACTTTCGGCGGCCTGTGCGTTTCATGCCGTCGTGCATGCGGCGTCGCCGGTGCCCGACAGAGTGTCTCTCAGCGAGTCGACGATTACGTGGAGCACGGTAAAGTACGCGACCAATGCGGAGAACGGATTCGTCAGCGGATCGCTCGACAAGAGGACCATCGTCGATCGCACCTTCAAGACCCACGTGCTCGAGAATCGTTATCTGAAGGTAACGCTCCTGCCCGAATTTGGCGGACGCATTCTTTCCATCATTTACAAGCCGACCGGCCACGAACAGCTTTATCGCACGGAAGTGGGCGTGCCTTACGCGATCAAGGGCGGCATTTTTTATTACGACTGGCTGATGGTGTATGGCGGCATTTTCCCCACGTTCCCGGATGCCGAACACGGCAAGGCGTGGCTGAAGCCGTGGGATTTCAAGGTGGTGAAGGAGAGTGCCGGCGAAGTGACAGTGTCGATGTCGCTTAAAGACGATTTCGAGTATTCCGCGGCACCGAGAAAGTTCAGGGGCTCGACAGGTATCGAAGCGACTTACTATGTCACGCTGAAAGCCGATCGCGCCGCGCTCGATGCACGCGTGGTGCTGAAAAATCCGCAACCCAAGACAATCGAATACGAGTACTGGACGTGCACGACGCTCGCACCGGGATCGCACCCTAAACATCCTAGGACTACCGGCGGCGCCGAAATCATCGCACCGATCCAGGCCTACCGCACGCCTGACTGGTCGACCAACCTGTCCGACGGTGACCAGAGCGCGGGCATGGGCAGGAGCCGTTTCGAAAAACTGCGCTACTTCAAGAACTGGCCGACGATGGGCATCGCATACGCGGCGCCCGATATGCAGGGCGGAAATTTCTGGGGCGTGATCAACCACGACAACGAAGAGGGGATCATCCGCATCG
>JBJMTR010000481.1:0-6147 GCA_045811565.1 Bradyrhizobium sp. | reverse complement strand
TGCCGCGACGATCCGAAATCCAGCCGCGGCGAGGCCAATCTCGCCGGCTACTGCAACAAGAAGATGGATGAAATCGCCGACAAGGTACTGGTCGAACCGGACACCAACAAACGGAATCTGCTTATCAAGGAAGCGTTTGAAATCGTTGCCAGGGATTTTGGATATATCCCGCTGCATCAGCAGGCGCTGGCGTGGGGTGTCTCCAAGAAAGTGAAACTGTCGCAACGTGCCGATAACCAGGTCCTGCTCTATTGGGCCACCAAACACGAATAAGTCGGTTTCAACACCACGTCCCGGTGGCCTTGTGCTTCCGGGACCTTTCGTTTCCGGGCCGACAGTGGCGTCCGCCGGATCAGGAAAGCAGTGAAAGGACCCCATGCTCGCTTTCACTCTTCGTCGCGCCCTGCAGGCTATCGGCGTCATGATCGCCGTCGGGATTATCGCGTTCTCGATGTTCCGTTTCGCCGGCGATCCCGTCAACCAGATCGTCTCGCTCGATACGCCCGCCGCCCAACGCGAAGCGGTGCGCAAGTCGCTCGGCCTCGACGATCCCGTGCCGGTGCAATTCGCGCGGTATTTCGGCAACGCCGTGCAATTCAAGTTCGGCGTGTCCTACCAATTCCGCCGGCCGGTTTCGGACTTGTTGATGGAACGGATGCCGGCGACGCTCGAACTGGCGATTTGCGCCACCGTGCTGGCGATGGTGTTCGGAATCCTGATGGGCGTCTATTCGGCGCTGCGCCGCGACACCGTCCTGGCCAAAATATTCCAGGCGGTATCGCTGATTGGAATCTCGCTGCCGACCTTCCTGATTGGTATTCTCCTGATCTATCTTTTCGCGGTGACGCTGGGCTGGCTGCCCTCGTTCGGCCGGGGTGAGGTCGTGCGGCTCGGCTGGTGGACCACCGGCCTGCTCACCGTCTCGGGGCTTAAGGCGCTGATCATGCCGTCAATCACGCTTGGCCTGTTCCAGATGACCCTGATCATGCGGCTGGTGCGCGCGGAGATGCTCGAGGTGCTCCGCACCGACTATATCCGCTTCGCCCGCGCCCGCGGCCTGACCACGCGGGCGGTCCATTTCGGCCATGCGCTGAAGAACACGCTGGTTCCCGTCATCACCGTCGCCGGCCTGCAGTTTGGCTCGGTAATTGCATTTTCGATCATCACCGAAACCGTATTCCAGTGGCCGGGCATGGGCTTGTTGTTCGTGCAGGCAATACAGAACGTCGACATCCCGATCATGGCAGCCTATCTCCTGATGATTTCGCTGATCTTCGTCACCATCAATCTCGTGGTCGATATCCTCTATACTGTGGTCGATCCGCGCCTGCGCTCGACCATCAGCCGCCCGGCATAAGGCGAGTTCCCTCATGTCCGACGCCGTGGTCCCACGCCAAGCCGAACCGAGCGCGCCGCGCTCGCGTTCCGGCCATGGTCGGTTCGCCCGCGCGCTGGAAAGCGACATCTTCTATTCCTTCCGCCGCTCCAGGCTGACGATGCTCGCGGCGGGTGTGACCATCCTGTTTTTCCTGCTCGCGATCTTCGCGTCTGTCCTTGCCGTGCAGAACCCGTTCGACCCGGCGCAGCTTCAATTGATGAATTCGCGCATCTCCCCGCTATGGACCGCCGACGGCCAGAGCCCGTTCCTGCTCGGCACCGACGAACAGGGCCGCGACGTCTTCTCCGCTATTCTCTACGGCTTGCGGATTTCGCTTGCTGTCGGCGTGCTCGGCATGGTGCTGGCGGGCGCGCTCGGCATCACGCTCGGGTTGATCGCGGGCTATGTCGGCGGCGCGGTGGACATCGTGATCATGCGCATTGCCGACGTGCAGCTCACCTTCCCCGCGATCCTGATCGCGCTGCTCGTCAACGGCGTCGCGAAATCGGTTCTTGGCAATCGGCTGGACGCCATGAGCACGCTAGGTGTGCTGGTGGTCGCGATCGGCCTGAGTTTCTGGGTGCAGTATGCCCGCACGGTGCGCGGCTCGGTGATGGTCGAGAAGAACAAGGATTATGTCGCCGCCGCGCAACTGATCGGCCTCCCCGCGCCCAATATCATGCTGCGTCACGTGCTGCCGAACACGATGGGCCCGATCCTGGTGATCGCGACCATCAACCTCGGGCTCGCCGTCATTACGGAGGCGACGTTGTCGTTTCTGGGCGCCGGCATGCCCGACACCATGCCCTCGCTCGGCACCTTGATCCGGATCGGCAACAACTATCTATTTGCTGGCGAATGGTGGATCGTCGTGTTCCCGGGCTTTGCCCTCGCCGGACTGATCCTCTCCATCAACCTGCTCGGCGACTGGCTGCGCGACGCGCTGAATCCAAAGTTACGATGACCGTTCCTGTTCTCTCCGTGCGTAATCTCCAGGTGGAGTTCGTCACCCGCCGCGATACGCTGCGCGCGATCGACGGCCTCTCCTTCGACATCGCCAAGGGCGAAGTGCTCGGCGTGGTCGGCGAATCCGGTGCCGGCAAATCGGTCACGGGTCTCGCCGTGATCGGGCTGATCGATCCGCCCGGCCGCATCGCCGGCGGCGAGATCCATTTGTCGGGCATGCGGATCGATCATTTGCCGCCGGAGGAAATCCGCCGCATCAGGGGAAAACGGATCGGCATGATCTTTCAGGACCCGCTGACCAGCCTCAATCCGCTCTACAGGATCGGCGACCAGATCGTCGAGACGATCCGCACCCACTCCAATCTTTCAGAGACGGCGGCGCGCAAGCGCGCCATCGATCTCCTGGCCGAGGTCGGCATCCCCGCGCCGGAAAAACGCATCGATGCTTATCCGCACGAATTTTCCGGCGGTATGCGCCAGCGCGTGGTGATCGCACTGGCGATCTGCGCCGAACCTGAACTGATCATCGCCGACGAACCTACCACGGCGCTCGACGTCTCCGTGCAGGCGCAGATCATCTCGCTGATCAAGCGTCTCGGCCGCGATCATGGCACCGCCGTGATGCTGGTGACCCATGACATGGGCGTGATCGCCGAGACCTCCGATCGCGTCGCGGTGATGTACTCGGGGCGGATCGCCGAGATCGGTCCGGTGCAGGATGTGGTGCGAAACCCGCTGCATCCTTATGCGAAAGGCCTGATGGGCGCGATCCCGACGCTGGCTGGCGAAGACAAGCGGCTGGTGCAGATTCCGGGCTCGATGCCGCGGCTGTCGGCGATACCGCCGGGCTGCTCGTTCAATCCGCGCTGCGCGTTTGCCTTCGACCGCTGCCGCGTCGAACGGCCGGAGCCGCTTCCGCGCGGCACGCAGGCCGTGGCCTGCCATCTCTATGACACCGCCGCGAAGGAGACCGCGGCATGACCTCGGCGCGCTTCATCGACGTCAAGAATTTGCGCCGCGTATTCGACGTGTCAAAGCCGTGGCTCAATCGCGTGCTGGAAGGCGGTCATCTGGAATTTCTAAAAGCGGTCGATGGCGTGACCTTCGATATCAAGCGGGGCGAGACATTTGCGCTGGTCGGCGAATCCGGTTCGGGCAAGACCACGGTGGCGCGCATGGTGGTGGGGCTGTTGCCGCCAAGCTCGGGCGAAGTCGTCATCGACGGCGTTTCGATGACCGATCCCCGTCAGTCGCAGGCGCGGCGACGCCTGCGCCGCCGCATCCAGATGATCTTCCAGGACCCCTATGCAAGCCTGAACCCGCGCTTCCGGGTCGACGCCATCGTCTCGGAGCCGATCCGCGCCTTCGACCTCATCCAGGGCGAACGGGACATTCGCGCGCGCGTCGGCGAATTATTGAACCTGGTCGGCCTGCATGCCGACGACGGATTGAAGTATCCGCACGAGTTTTCCGGCGGCCAGCGTCAGCGCATCGCGATCGCCCGCGCGCTGGCATCCGAGGCTGAGTTCATCGTCTGCGACGAACCGACTTCGGCGCTCGACGTCTCTGTGCAGGCGCAGATCCTCAATCTGATGCGCGACCTGCAGGACAAGTTCGGCCTCACCTATCTCTTCATCAGCCATAACCTCGCTGTGGTCCGTCACATGGCGAGCCGGATCGGCGTGATGTATCTAGGCCGCATCGTCGAGATCGCCGAGGGACGCGCGCTCTTCAGTAATCCGCGGATGCCCTACACCAGGATGCTGCTTGGCGCGGTCCCTGATCTGGCAATGTCCGGCCGCCAGCGGATTCCGGTGAAGGGCGAAATCCCCAACCCGATCGATCCGCCGCCCGGCTGTGCGTTCAACCCGCGCTGCCCGCTGGCGTTCGCCCCGTGCCGCAAACAGACACCCGAACTGATCGATGGCGTCGCCTGCCACGCCGTCAACAATCCGGCCAAGGCCGTCGTTTCCGCATGATCACACGGATGAGAGCGAGCCAAGTCAACCAGACGGTTGGCAGCAGGCCTTGCCTGTGCTCAAGTGCGCCCGCCGCCAGAAGCCTGCGAAATAGTGGATTTTCATGAGCAACATCAACCCAGATCCGTTCACGACAAGGCCGGAAATCGAAGGCACCTTCGGTGTCGTGACCTCCACGCACTGGATCGCCACCGCGGTCGGGATGGCCACGTTGGAAAAAGGCGGGAATGCGTTCGACGCCGGCGTTGCTACCGCTTTCACGCTGCAGGTAGTCGAGCCGCATCTCAACGGACCCGGCGGCGATGTTCCTGTCATCGTGCATGACATCAGGCGCGGCCGCACCGAAGTAATTTGTGGCCAGGGGCCTGCGCCATTGAAAGCGACGATTGCGCACTACCGAAGCGAAGGCCTTGAGATGGTGCCCGGCACCGGTCTCCTGGCGGCTTGCGTCCCCGGCACGTTTGAATCCTGGATGCTGCTGCTGCGCGACTACGGCACGATGAAGCTGCGCGACGTTCTCGAACCGGCTATTACCTATGCGGGCGAGGGCTATCCACTGGTCGAGCGCGCGTCCGCAACCATCAAGACCGTCGAGCAGTTATTCCGCAACCATTGGACAACGTCAGCGGCGGTCTATCTGCCCAACAATGAAGTGCCAAAACCCGGCACGCTCTTCACCAATAAGCAGCTCTCGGAAACTTACGCCCGCATTTTGAAGGAAGCGGAAAGCGCAGGAAGCGACCGCGTCGCGCAGATCGAACGCGCACGCAAGTCGTGGTCACACGGGTTCGTCGCGGAAGCCATCGACAAGTTCTGTCGTACCCAGGAAGTCATGGACGTCAGCGGCTCACCGCATCGCGGCGTGCTCTCGGCTGATGACATGGCGCGCTGGCAACCGACAGTCGAGGCGCCGCTCACCTACGACTATGGCCGTTACACCGTCTGCAAGCCGGGAGTCTGGAGCCAGGGCCCTGTGATGCTGCAGCAGTTGGCGCTGCTGAAGGGATTTCAGCTGGACGGGCTCGATCCTGCCGGCCCTGACTTCATCCATCTGCAGATCGAATGTGCCAAGCTCGCCTTTGCCGACCGCGAGAAGTTTTATGGCGATCCGAAATTCACCGACATTCCGATTACGACATTGTTATCGGATGCCTACAATGACGAGCGCCGCAAGCTGGTCTCGAAAGACAGCGCCTCGCGCGATTTCCTCCCGGGCGCGGTCGAAGGCTTTGGCTCGGTGGTCAAACTGCGCCGCGCCGAAGCCCACCGCGAGGCGGTCGGCGCCATGGGCGCCGGTGAACCCACCGTCGGCCGCTTAGGCGAGGTGCGCGGCGACACCGTGCATTTCGATATCATCGATCAGGCCGGCAATATGGTTTCGGCAACACCGTCCGGCGGCTGGCTGCAATCTTCGCCGGTCATCCCCGAACTCGGCTTCTGCCTCGGCAGCCGCGCACAGATGTTCTGGCTGGAGGAAAATCACCCGGCGGCGCTGGCGCCGGGCAAACGCCCGCGCACCACGCTGAGCCCGACGATGGCACTTCGCGACGGCGAACCGTATTTGGCCTGGGGATCGCCCGGCGGGGACCAGCAGGATCAATGGAACACGCAGTTCTTCCTCCGGCACGTCCACTCCAGACTGAACCTGCAGGAGGCGATCGATGCGCCGGCCTGGCACTCCGAGCATTTCCCGATCTCATTCTGGCCGCGCACCGCGCGGCCCGGCGTGCTCGTGGTCGAAAGTCGCGTGCCAAAGGCAACCGTGGATACACTCAGAGATCGGGGCCATATCGTCGAGACCGGCCCCGACTGGTCGGAAGGCCG
>JBJMTR010000480.1:0-3707 GCA_045811565.1 Bradyrhizobium sp. | reverse complement strand
GGAATTTCAAAACCAAAATTTTCGGTCGGGCATCGGGGCCTCGCGGCGTGCCGCGCTCATCACCATGAGGGGTTTGGCAATCTTCGCCGCGTCTCCAGACCTCATCCTGAGGAGCCTGCGCAGCGGGCGTCTCGAAGGATTGCCACGACACATATCTTCAGATGCGCCTTCGCGATCTCGCGGCGCGGATAGCGCCCGAGGTCTATCAAGCATTTCCCTCGAAAATCAGAGGGCGCAGGGAATGCCAGGTGCTTGCTGCACCCGCGGTCTCGTGTGCAAAGATGCACAAAGAAAACGCACACGAGCATACAGGTACAGACGGAGCAATCCGGCATTCCCTGCGCAATGGTTTTAACGGTTTACCTCGTGCTCTCCTCGGCGACGAATTCCTTTTTGTCACCGTCGCCAGCGGATCAAGGTTTTGTCAGACCCGGTCGGGCCGACTTCGCCTCCGCTGGCTTGACATCAGCAACGGATGCCAGGACCACACGACTTCGCCGTACGCGCAGCGTCGTTCGTCTGCGCGCCGGCAAAACCGCTCACGGGCCAAAGCCCGCCCTGCGAATGCCGTTTCGCGCCGACGCTGCTGCGTCCACCGCATCCCATCCCGCGTTCGTGACGACGCGCGACCGCCCCTCTGGGGACAGGACGGCGCGGGTTCTAGAACTGATTTGGGTCAGGCGAGAAGGGGAATATTTTTGCGAAGGGGGCTGGACAGGGCGACTCACGGGATTGGGCGGCAGGTCAGAGGCCGTACCACTGCCCGTTTCAACCTCTCCAACGTGGACGTAGACGGATTATTGCATTCTCAAAAAGCGTCCACAACCGCCGGAAATCGCGGGCGGGTTATTCGCTCGAACATCATCTGACAGCTTTGTTCAAGGCTCGTGGAGTAAGATTTGAACGCGGAGCGGAAACGAAAATCGTAACAAGCCGGACTTTCTGTTTCCTGGGCAGAAGGAGTACCGAGACGCAGCATTCGACACGGCCAACCTAACCGTGCTTGGTGCCAAATCGACGTGCAAGGATCGGTGGCGCCAAGTGTTGTCGGAAGCCTCGCGCATGCAGCACAAGCATCTTGTCACGCTCGAACCTGGCATAACGGAAAACCAAGCCGAAGAGATGAAGGCCAAACATCTGCAACTCGTCGTCCCTGCACCTCATCCCATCCCGCGTCCGTGACGACGAGCGATGCGCCCCTCTGGGGACAGGACGGCGAGGATTCTAGAATTGATTTGCGCGAGAGGGGAAATGTTTCTGAGAATGGGCTGACAGGCGACTCGCCGGATTAACTCAAAGCGCCGCCGGCGACCTTTGCGACCGCGTCAATTGCAGATTCTCCCCACCGTCTCTGTCGGATCGTGCGCCTCTTGTCGATGTGCACGCGCAATCATGGCGCAGCCGTCGATGCCGCTGCGCTGGTCGAAAAGGAGGTTGTTCTTGCGACGCTTTTTTTCCAACCATCAAATTCGACGGGCAGGATGGCACTGAGACCGCCAGGCGGCATTAGGTCCGGATCGAAAGTCAGATCTAACTGACGCAGCACGCGGGCGAAACGCCTAATACTGCCGCCACCTTTTCCCGCCGCGCATGCGTGGCTTCAATCAGGCCGCTCCTTCAAGGAGATTTCCAGCCGCAACTCCAGACTTCGGCCTTGCGGCAATTAGACAGCCACGCCCCCTCACCCCAACCCCGCCCGCCGAAACGCACTCAAATAATGCTCCCGCTCCTCCGCGTGCTCGAACGGCATCTCCGTTTCCAGCCAGGCCAGCGAGATCGTCGGCTGCGCGCGGCGCAGCGCCTCCAGCGCGGCTTTCGCGACATCGTCCTGGCCGGCCATCGCGGCTGCCGCCGTCAGCACGCGGTGGGCGCCGACGAAATCGTGGCGCAGCCGCAGCGCCTCGCGCGACAGGCGGATCGCCTCCTCGTAATGGCGGCCGACGAACTGGGCATAGGCGGCGACGCCGTTATAGATCGCGGCGAAGGGATCGCGCGGTGAGAGCCGCAGCGCCTGGCGCGCGGCGCGATCACCCTCCTCCCAGCGGCCGCGATAGGCGAGCGCGACGCCGTAAATGCCGCGGGCCGGCGAGAAGTTGGGGTTCAGCCGCAGCGCGAGCTCGTATTCGGCGATGCAATCATCGAAGCGGCGGTTGAACAGATAGACGCCGCCCAGCGCATAATGCGCCCAGGGATCCTCGCTGTCGGCATGGATCGCAGCGAGCGCGGCGCGCTCCGCGATGGGCAGCGCCTGCTGCAGGTCCTGCCAGCCCATGTGGGCACCGAAGATGTGGCTCGCCGCCAAGAGGCCGAGCGCCTGGCCGTAATGGGCATCGAAGCTGATCGCCTTTTCGAGGAACGCCTGCGCCACCAGATTGTCCTGCCGCGTCACGCGCCAGTAATGCGACAAGGCGCGCATCACCAGGTCCCAGGCATCCATGTTGTCGGGCGCCTTGCGCTGGGCGCGGAAATTTTCCGCCGCATAGAGTTGCGGCTCGATCGCGGCGACGACGGATTGCGTGATCTCGTCCTGCACGGCAAAGACATCGGCGAGGTTGCGGTCGTAGCGCTCCGCCCAGATGTGGCTGCCGGTCGCGACATCGTTGAGCTGGGCGGAGATGCGCACGTGATCGCCCTCCTTGCGCACGCTGCCCTCCACCACATAGCCGACGCCGAGCTCCTCGCCGATCTGCTTCAGGTGCACGGATTTGCCCTTGTAGATGAACGAGGAATTGCGCGCGATCACATAGAACCAGCGCAGCTTCGACAGCGCGGTGATGATGTCCTCGCTGATGCCATCGGAAAAATATTCCTGCTCGCCCTCGCCGCTCATGTTGGTGAACGGCAGCACGGCGACGGCGGCGCGATCGAGCGCCGGCAGTTGAGTCTTGGCAGCTTCGGCGGCGCTCTCCGGCGGCTGCGCCGAATGGTCGCGCGTGTCAGCCGCGGCGCGCTGCTCGCGCACCTCGCCGACGAAGCGAAAGCCTTTTCGCGCGATGGTGCGGATCATGCCCTGATCGCGGCCAGTATCGCCGACGGCCTTTCGCGCGGCGTTGATCCGGCTGGTGAGCGTGGATTCCGAGACGACGCGGCCCTCCCAGATGTTTTCGATCAGGTCATGCTTGGTGACGACGTGGTCGCGATTCTCGACGAGGTAGATCAAGAGATCGAACACCTGCGGCTCGACAGCCAACCGCTCGGCACCGCGGCGCAGCTCGCGCAGCCCGGCGTCAAGTACATGATTGGAAAAGAGAAATTGCACCGCTTGGTCCCCCGCGTCTCAGCGAAAAATCAGGCTGGCCTCAAGGTTAAATCAGCCTGCCGTCAGAGTCTTTAGGTCCGTGCAGGGCCATTCTCGGTTCATCGCGGCTGCACCCCCGTGGCCGCATTGCGACTTGAAGGAGGAGACACCCATGGCCAGCACCGCGACTGCCGCGAAAGTGGCGCCTTCCGCCCCCGCGGCTCCCGATCTTGCCGCGCTCAAGACCAGGCAGCAGGCGGCCTGGTCGTCGGGCAATTATGCCGTGGTCGGCAACACCCTGCAGATCGTCGGCGAGGAACTCTGCGAGGCGCTCGATCTCCGCGCCGGCTCCAAGGTGCTCGACGTCGCCGCCGGCAACGGCATGGCGAGCCTGGCCGCGGCGCGGCGCTGGTGTCAGGTCACCTCGACCGATTACGTGCCGGCGCTGCTCGAGCGCGGCCGTGCCCGC
>JBJMTR010000479.1:0-7167 GCA_045811565.1 Bradyrhizobium sp. | reverse complement strand
CGCCCTTGCCGGAGCGCAGGGCCATCCAGCGTTCGCAGTCCTTGGCTGGCGTCCAGTTGTCAAGTTCGCCGATGAGGATGAGAGTTGGGATAGTCAGTTGTTCGGTAGCCACGCCGCAAATGGGATAGAACGCCACGGCGGCCTTGAACTTCGGTTCGTCCGGGATAGCAAAAAGCTTGATCGGACGATCCGAGGCCAGTTGCAGAGCGACGATTCCGCCTTGCGAAGCTCCCATGACAACGATCCGCTGCGGATCGACGAAGCCGAGTTTCGACAAATAAAGCATGGCCCCCAAGGCATCGCCTTGTCGCGCGGGCATTAAGTGATCGCAGGTTTCCTTGATACCTCGTGTGGCGAAGCTATCCACCGCCAGAGCGACATACCCCCATCCCGTCAGCAGTTCGCCGACGCGATGGCGGTTTTGCGTGATGAGCCCGCTGCAGCCGTGACGATAAACGACCGCAGGAAAGGGACCATCTCCGTCGGGCTTCGACAGGTAGCCTTCGATCGTCTCCGATGTGACCTTCGGTGTGTCGCCACGCTCCCGTGCAAGGCGCTGCTGAATTTGTCCAACGAGGAATTCCGCACTTTCGAATTTTATCAATTCCTCTGCGGCCGCGGCCCGAGCGGTTTGACCGCAAATGGCTGCCACGAGGATGATCAGGGCGAGAACGGATTCGGCCACGACGCGCACTCGTTCCTCCCCCGGCAGCCATTTGCAAGCAAAGCTACTACGAGATCTTCAGCAGCGCATTGCCGGCGAGATAGAATCCGAGAAAAATCATCGCGATCAAAAACCAGCGGCGGAACGCCTCCGGCTGCATCCGCGAGCGCACCGCCTGTCCGATGAACATGCCGGTAAACGAGGCCGCCATCGCGATCGCCCCGGGCAGGGCGGTGGCGGCCGTCAGCAGGCCCGACGTGGTGAGATTGAAGGCGAGAGCTACGGTCGCGACCGTGAAGAACACGCCGAGCGCCTGCACCAGCTCGTCCTTCTCCATGCCGATCGCCTGCATGAACGGCATCGACGGAATCACCTGCACGCCGGTCGCCGCGGAAATTACCCCGGTCGTGACGCCAACGATGCCGCCGATCCACTTCTCGTCACGACGGGCGACCTTGAAGCTGAATTTGCTCAAGCCTACGATCGCGTAGATCACCAGCAGCAGGCCGAGAATGACGCTGCCATAGGGCGCGTTGGGGCCGGTCAACAAACCGGCGTTCAGCCAGATGCCGATCACCGTGCCGATCATCAGCGGCCAGAGCCGAAGGATGATGTCGCGCAAGTGCGGCCCGGCAAAGGTCTGCCAGACGTTGGTGACGATCGCCGGCACGATGACGATGGCGAGCGCCTGGCCGGGCGGCATTGTTACCGCCAGCAGGCCCATCGACACCGTCGGCAGGCCGAGCCCGAGGACGCCCTTGATGAAGCCGGCCAGCAGGAAGGCGGCGGCGATGAGAAGCGACAGGGAATCGAACATTTCTGCAGATTGACCGATTGGCATTACCGGCACAATCTGGAGATTACGGAGAATGCCTTCGGTAACGGCGAAGGCACGTGGGAGATGAACCTGCCATGCGTTTCGATCTGGTCGATCTCCAGCTTTTCATCGCGGTGGCCGAGGCGCGCAGCATCACCAATGGCGCACTCCGCGTCCACCTGGCGCTGGCTTCAGCCAGCGAGCGCATCAAGGGGCTGGAATCCGCGCTCGGCGTTTCGCTGCTCAAGCGCGGCCGCCGTGGCATTGAGCTGACCGCCGCCGGCGAAAGCCTGCTCGATCACGCGCGGATCGTCATCCACAATGTGGAGGCGATGCGCGGCGATCTCGCGGAATTTGCCCGCGGCGTCAAGGCGACCGTCCGCCTGCTTGCCAACACTTCGGGACTGTCTGAATATCTTCCGAAGGTGCTGGCCGCCTTTCTTGCAGAACATCCGCACATCAGCATCGATGTCGAAGAGCGCGAAAGCGGCGAGATCGCCAAGGCCATCGTCACCGGCGCCGCCGACCTTGGCCTCGCAGCTGAGCATGCATTGCCTGAGAGCATCGAGCGAATACCCTTCAGCGAAGACCGTCTGGTGCTGGTCACCGCGCGGCATGACGAACTGGCGAGCCGGCGGCAGGTCGATTTTCGCGAGGTCGTCGAACGGGAGTTTGTCGGCCTGATCACGTCGAGCGCCTTGCACGCCCATGTCAGCGGACACGCTGCACGGCTCGGCGCCCGCCTGCGCTTTCGCGCCCGCCTCAACAATTTCGAGGCGATCGGGCAGATGGTGGCCGCCGGCATCGGCGTGGCGGTGATGCCGGAAGTGGCGGCCAAACGCTGCGCGCGGTCGATGAAGATCAATGTCGTCAGGATCAGGGATTCCTGGGCCAACCGGCGGCTCGCGATCTGCGCCCGCAGTTTCAAGTCGCTGCCGCGGCCGGCGAAGCAACTGGCGGACCATCTGCGCAATGCCGCGCCGTAGTGCGTTTGGGCCGCGCCGTTTGTTCTAGCCGTCATGCGCTGATGTGACCCGCGCATCCATCAGAACAACGATTTTTCACAACAATGATGGATTGCCGGTCAAGCCGGCAATGACGACGGTCACTTCGCCGTCACGACGCCGGCGTCCTTGATAACCTTGGCCCATTTCTTGATCTCGGCGTCGATAAAACCGCGAAAGTGCTCGGGCGTACCGCCGACCAGCGTCGCGCCCTGTGCGGCCAGCTTTTCCTTCACCAGTGGATCGGCCATCGCTTCGGTAGCGATCTTGTTTAGCCTGGCAATGATGGCCGGCGGCGTGCCCGCGGGCGCGACCATGCCGTACCAGTTCTCGATGATGAGGTCCGGCATCCCGGCCTCGGTGGTGGTCGGCACATCAGGTGCGGTCGGCGCGCGTTCGGGGGCGCCGAGGGCGATGGGGCGCAGCGTGCCGGCCTTGATCTGCGGCAAGATCACCGGCAGATCAAGGAACGTCATCTGCACCTGCTGTCCGAGCAAATCGTTCACTGCTGGAGCTGCCCCTCGATACGGCACATGCACGATGTCGATTTTCGCCGTCAGCTTGAACAGTTCGCAGGCCAGATGCGGCAGGCTGCCGGGGCCGGAGGACGCAAAATTGAGTTTTCCGGGCTGGCCCTTCGCCAGTGCGATCAGCTCCTTCATGTCGTGAGCGGGAACGTTGGTCGCGACCACCAGCATCTCCGGCACCGTCGCAACCAGGGTGACCGGCGCGAAATCCTTCAGCGCGTCGTAGGCGACCTTTTCCATGCTCGGGCTGATCGCCAGCGCGCCTGCGCTGGAGATCGCGATGGTGTAGCCGTCGGGCGCAGCTTTCGCCACGGCATCGGTACCGAGCACACCGCCTTGCCCGCCGCGGTTGTCGATCAACACCGCCTGCTTGGTCAGTTCCGACATCTTTTGCCCGACCACGCGCGCGATGATGTCGTTCGGCCCGCCGGCCGGAAACGGCACGATCAGCTTGATCGGTTTGGTCGGAAAGTCCTGTGCCGAGGCTAATGCCGGCAACAGCAGCAACCAAAATCCCGTCAGCAGCTTGCCCAGAATTCTCATGACAGCCTCCCCGGACCCTCGTGGTGAGGAGGCGCGGTTGCGCCGTTTCGAACCACGCGGCCGCGATGTTGCCTCATCCTTCGAGACGCGGCCAAGTCGCCGCGCCTCAGGACGAGGAGCAACGTTCTCTTCAACTGTTGAGCAGCTTCATCGCCGCCTCGTGGACGCGCGGGTCGCCGGCGGCGATGATGCGGCCGCCGCTTTGGGCTGGTTTGCCGTCCCAGGTGGTGACGATACCGCCGGCGCCGGTGATGATCGGGATGAGGCCCGCGATATCGTAAGGCTTCAGTTCGGTTTCGACCACGAGATCGAGATGGCCCGCAGCCAGCATGCAGTAGGAATAACAGTCGCCGCCATAGCGCGTCAGCCGAACCGCGTCTTCGATCCGCCCGAAGGCGGCGCGGTCGGCGGCGTTCATCAATAGTGGACTGGTGGTGAACGACGTCGCCTCGTTCAGCGACGCGCAGCGACGCACCGTCAGCCGCCGTTCGCCCGACGGTCCGGAGTAATGCGCCGAACCGTTGTCGCCGCTAAAGCGCTCGCCGATATAGGGCTGGTGCATCATCCCGAACACCGGCGTGCCCTTGTGCAAGAGCGCGATCAGCGTGCCCCAAATCGGAAAGCCGGCTATGAAAGATTTTGTGCCGTCAATGGGGTCGAGCACCCACACGTACTCGGCGTCTTCGCGCTCATTGCCGAATTCCTCGCCGACAATGCCATGCTGAGGAAAGTTGGCCTTGATCAGCCGCCGCATCACGGCTTCAGCCGCGCGATCGGCTTCGGTCACCGGATCGAAATCGTTGGCGCTTTTATTGTCCACGCAGAGCGATGTCCGAAAAAACGGCAGGATGGTTTCGCCGGAAGCGGTAGCAAGGCGGCCGATGAAGGCAGTAAAATCGATGACCGTCACGGCGCTTCCTTGAGGACACGGAGGGCTTCAACAACTCCGATGCTTGACTAGCTCAAACCGTTGAGATGCGCACGGCCGTCGCGGCGTTTGCCTCTGGTATTTTGAATGCCGAATCAGCCGGCGCAGCGGTGTATTTCTGGATGATACCCCGCGATCACGAAGTTGCGAGTTTAGTTATGCCAAATCATAGGACAGTACATATGTCCAAATTAAACTATTGATCCTGCATGTAAATTTTGGATTGGGCCAGTTGTTGCCCATGAATGAGCTCTGCAAAAATTGCATGGGAAATTGCTGAAAAGCCCTTGCACTTTGTGCAGCGCGGTCGCATATTGTTGCGGTGCGGTAGCGCTTCGCGCGCTATCGCTGCCCTCCTTGGGCGTTTCCTCCCTAGACTTGGGCCGCTTGTCATTCAAGCGGCCCTTTTTTCTTTTGGGTCGCTTGGTATGTCATTCCCGGAATGACGGAAAACGGTTTTCTATTCCGCCGCGGCCTGGAACGGGCCGAGCTCGCCGAGCGGTACCTCCGCCAGCGCATCGGCCAGCGCGGTGAAATCAGCAACCACTTGCGCAAACCGCGCGCCGCGTTCGCGCCGCCGCTCGTCCATATAGATCGCGCGGTTGAGCTCGAGCTGTACGGTATGCAAACCGCTGG
The DNA here is from genome assembly GCA_045811565.1 of Bradyrhizobium sp. Taxonomy (GTDB): domain Bacteria; phylum Pseudomonadota; class Alphaproteobacteria; order Rhizobiales; family Xanthobacteraceae; genus Bradyrhizobium. Next base: position 2,048 of record JBJMTR010000479.1, on the reverse strand, counting down.
CGGGATTGCCGTAATGCTCAGTGATGAAGCCGCCGGCATAAGGCTTGTTGCGGCCGATCGAGTAGCCGAGCCCGCTCATGATTTGCTCGACCAAATCGGGAAGCAGCGACGCGCAGCTGGTGCCGTAGCGGTCGCCGATCACCACATCGGGCCGCCGCGGCTCGTCCCGCGACACGCCGCTCGACGGCATCGAATGGCAGTCGACCACGATCACGGTTCCGAACGCCTGATGGGCCTTGTTGATCAGCCGCCGCAGCGCCCGGTGGTAGGGTTTGTAGAGCGCCTCGATCCGGCCTAGCGCCTCGTCGACGTTCAGCCGCTCCCGATAGATCTCCTGCCCGTCGCCGACCACGCGCGGGATAGTGCCGAGGCCGCCGGCGACCCGCATCGAGCGCGTGTTGGCAAAGCTCGGCAGCCGCCCGGTGAACATGCGCGGATCGAGTTCGTATGGCTCGCGGTTCACATCGACATAGGAGCGCGGGAAATTAACCCGCACCACCGGAAAGCCGCGCTCGCTTAAGCCTCCGATCAATTCGTCCATGAACGAATCCTCGGAGCGGCGTAGCGAGGTCAGGTCGATCCGCGACGCGTTGAGGAATCCGGTTGGATAGACCGAGCCGGAATGGGGAGAATTGAAGATGATCGGCGCCCGCCAGTTGGCCGGCTCCAAAATCTCGAAGGGAGGCGACAATTCGCCATCAAACTCGGTCATCGTCGGGAGGCCGTCCCTTGATCCGCTGATTCCGGCGGCGTCGAGCCTGCCAGAAAACCGCAGGCTTTAGGAGCAGGCATTGTCGGTAATCACAACCATTCTGCCAAGTGAAAAAAGTCTTGAGGGAGCTGGAATGCATCTTGAGAGCTGAAAGCGCCGCTTGTGATTGATTTGAGCCACATTCCGGGACAAAACTAACATAAGCCGCTGCCGGCCGGGCCCAGTCATTTTCACTCGAAATTTACCCTCTGTCGGGCTTAGTGTGCGGACTGCTCCTCTCAAAGCCGGATTCGACGAAACAACGCCATGCATAAGATCCTTCTCGCCGAAGACGACAACGACATGCGCCGCTTCCTGGTCAAGGCGCTGGAAAACGCCGGATTTCAGGTCTCGCCGCACGACAACGGCATGTCGGCCTATCAGCGGCTGCGCGAGGAGCCGTTCGAGATGCTGCTCACCGATATCGTGATGCCGGAAATGGACGGTATCGAGCTGGCGCGCCGCGCCTCGGAACTCGACCCCGATATCAAGATCATGTTCATCACCGGCTTTGCCGCCGTGGCGCTAAACTCCGATTCGGAGGCCCCGAAAAATGCCAAGGTGCTGTCCAAGCCGGTCCATCTTCGCGAATTGGTCAGCGAAGTGAACAAGATGCTGGCGGCCTGATTCGGCCGCTAAAGAGCTCCAAATAGCTGTCCGGCATCCTTGCCTGCACGCTTTGGAGCCGATATACGGACCCGACCCAATACGACTTGGGGCATGATCCGGAAAAGTGGGTACCGGTTTTCCGAAAAGATCATGCCCTGACAAATGATAGAGCGGGATGACTATTCGAAGAATAGTCATGTCGATCTAGGGCGCGTAGCTCAGCGGGAGAGCACTACCTTGACATGGTAGGGGTCACAGGTTCGATCCCTGTCGCGCCCACCACGCTTCGCCCTGACGGGCTACGGTCACGCAGCCACGCGGAGAGCGTCAGGCAGAAGCTGTCCGGCGTAGCTTGAACGAAGTGAACGGACCGCCAACCAGCCTCTTGTAAGTCTCGCAGTTCAAGCCGTCGGTCGTCTCCCCGCCACCGAGACCTCAGCTTTCCCAACGCGATCGCCGCGAGCGCGCGGCGCGCAAGGTCAGGCCGGCAAGCCGGCCTTGAGAAGGCCGGCTTCATGGCGCCGGCGGTCGGCGTCGTGCTTATAGTGCTGGGTGGCGAGATAGGCGGCCACCGAGAAAGTCGGTTCAAGCTTCAAGACCTCTGCGGCATGTGCGGCGGCCGCAACGGCATTGCCCATTTGCGCGAACGTAGCGGCGAGGAAGGCGTGATGGCTGTAGTCGGGCCGTG
>JBJMTR010000478.1:0-5844 GCA_045811565.1 Bradyrhizobium sp. | reverse complement strand
GATGCCGGATTTTCCGGCCGACTTTTTGCCCAACGGCAATCCGCAAGCCGCTACTGCGCGTAATCCGTCTTACACGCCGAAGAGCGGCAGCGTCGGCCTGCTCCAGAACCTGCCAGGCGATCTCGTCGGCAGCATCACCGCGCAGTATGTCGAGCGCGCGCCTAAGCCGGCCGAACTGTTTTCGCGGGGCCCGCATGATGCGACAGCGACATTTGATATCGGTAATCCAAACCTCACCATCGAGACCGCGAAATCGGTCGAGATCGGGCTGCGCAAGGCAACTGGACCATTCCGCTTCGAAGCCACCGCCTATTACACCCGCTTCGACAATTTCATCTTCAGGCGATTGACGGGCGTAATGTGCGACGAAGATTTCAATTCCTGCGGCGCCCCCGATGCCGAACTAAGGCAGGCGGTCTATTCGCAGCGCGATGCCGTCTTCCGAGGCGGCGAATTCCAGAGCCAGCTCGATATCGGGCCGCTGCATGGTGGCATCTGGGGCATCGAGGATCAGTTCGACGTGGTTCGCGCCACCTTCACCGATGGCAGCAACGTTCCCCGGATTCCGCCGGTGCGTGTCGGCGGTGGCGTCTACTGGCGCGACAGCAACTGGTTCATGCGCGTCAACCTGCTGCATGCCTTCGCGCAGAACGACATCGCCGTGATCGGCGAAACACCGACCGCGGGCTATAATCTGTTGAAGGCGGAGATCACTTACAAGACCAAGCTCGATCCATCCTGGTTCGGCGCACGCGAAATGACGGTCGGTCTCGTCGGCAACAATCTGTTGAACGAGAACATCCGAAACTCCGTCTCCTACACCAAGGACGAAGTGTTGATGCCCGGCATCGGCGTACGCGCCTTTGCGAACTTGAAGTTTTGAAGATGATCTCCCTCGCCCCGCTCTTGCGGCGCGAGGTAAGGAACGGCGCGCCGACTTACCGCGCCATGCGCCAGTCGGGCCGGATCGCGCCGGAAACATCGCTGAAGGCGCCCTCGACCAGCTCAGCCACCAGCAGGCGACTATAATCGACAGGACCCGGCATCGTCACCCTGCCCTTCGGAACGGCCTTGAAGCCGACGCGGCTGTAGTAGGGCTCGTCGCCGACCAGCACGACGAGGCGATGGCCCTTCGCCTTGGCGTCGTTCAGCGCGCGGTCGAGCAGCGCGCGGCCAACGCCGCGCTTCCGAAATGGCGGCTCGACCGTCAGCGGCCCGAGCATCAGCGCAGGCGTGTCGCCGATACAGATTGGCAATTGGCGCACCGAGCCGACCAGGAGCGTTCCGATCCGCGCCGTGAAGGAGAGATCAAGCAGATGATCGACATGCTCGCGCAACCGGTAGGCGCTGAGCACGAAGCGGCCGGGCCCGAACGTACGCTCGTGCAGGCGCTCGATCGCCTGCGCGTCGTTCGGGGTTTCAGGCAGGATGGTCAAAGACAAGTCGCTCATGCTGAGGCGCGGGATAGCATCTGGCAGGGACGCGGTCCATTGGGCCATCCGGTTTTAAATTCGAACCGTTTCAAGTCTTGTTAGTGGCCGGCTGGGACAAATACGCCAACAGCTTCATCTCACGCCGCCCCCGCGTGACGGTATCGAGCACCAGCCCCGACGATACCAATAGGATCGCCAGGATCATCAGGCCCATCGAGAGCACCGCCGTCGGCAGCCGTGGCACGACGCCTTCCTCGAGAAAGGTGATGATGACAGGTATTGCGAGGCCGATCGAAACCAGCGCCAGGAAGATCCCGATCACCGCGAAAAACCGCAGCGGCTTTTCCGAGCGATAGAGCTTTAGGATGGTGCCGAGAATCCGGAAACCGTCGCGCCAGGTGTTAAGTTTGCTGACCGACCCCTCCGGCCGCGCATAGTAGGGCGTCTCGATTTCCGCGACCGGGAGCGCCAACTCGAGTGCATGCACGCTCAGCTCGGTCTCGATCTCGAAACCGTCCGACAGCACCGGAAAGGATTTGACGAAGCGGCGTGAAAACACGCGATAGCCCGACAGGCTATCCTTGAAAGCCTCGCCGAATATCGAGGAAAGAAAGCTCGTCAGTATTCGGTTGCCGGTGCGGTGGCCAACCCGGTAGGCGGCGGCCGACTGATCGACCCGAAAGCCCACCACCATGTCCAGGCGATCGCTCAACAGCGCATCGATCATGCGCTGAGCGCTCGGCGCGTCATAAGTCGCATCGCCATCGACCAGGACATAAATATCGGCATCGACGTCGGCGAACATCCGCCGCACCACGTGGCCCTTGCCCTGCCGGCGCTCGCTGCGGACCTCGGCGCCGGCTGCCCGCGCCGCCTCCACCGTGCGATCGCGGGAGTTGTTGTCGTAGACGAAAATCTCGGCCGCAGGCAGGGCTTTACGAAAATCGCCTACCACGGTAGCGATAGCGGCTTCCTCGTTGAAGCACGGCACCAGAACCGCAACCCGCAACGCTGGCGTCGTCATGGCCGGCCCATCGAATCAAGTCTGTCCATGGATTGTTATACCGCAATCAGGCTTTTGCCGGTTGCGGCAAGACAGGGCTGTCCGCGGCCTGCCCCAAGCGCCGATCGAGAGTTGAAAATAACTTGGCCAACTCCACCGCGTGTTGAATCGGCCGCTATCAACGCCAGGTCGCGGTCGGCGGCTTGCCGTCGAGCACTTCGGCGATGCGAAGGCGGGTACCCGGGGTCGTGCCGGCGGGTAGCGCTCCCGCATCGAAGAACCCGCAGGCCACGATCTCGCGATTTGGCTGCGGCAGCCGGTCCTGCCGGAACCGCCTGATGACATAGACCGCGACGTGATCACGACGGGAGACATGGCCATTGAAGAAGATGCCATGCAGCACCGGCTCGCCGACCGCCTCGATCCGCCCCTCCTCCATGAGCTCCCGATGTAACGCGTGGAGCAGCGTTTCACCGACCTCGACCCCTCCGCCCGGCAGGTACCAGCCACTGACATAGCTGTGCTTGACCAGGAACACCTTGTTTTCGCCGTCGAGCACGACAGCGCGGACGCCCAAGGTCATGCTGCGGACCAGCCGCCAGTAGAAATGAAACGCCCGCCGAAGCTGCGGCTCGTACCGCTTTCTTAACTCCTGCAGAGCCGTCACTGAAACCTCGGATGGCGAGACATGCGTTTGCTCCTTGCGCGGATGCGGTCCGCTTGCCAATACATTGCAGGATATTCGGGATATTGCGAAATGACCGTGCGACGGCCGTATATCACAGGCAATCCGATAGGGCGCGAATGATGGGACTCCGGCTGGCGCATTTGTCTGATCCGCACCTGCCGCCACTGCCGGCCGCGCGGCTTCGCGATCTCGCCGGCAAGCGCGCCTTCGGCTATCTCAACTGGACGCGCAATCGCCACAAATATCATCGGCGCGACGTGCTGGACGCGCTCGTTGCGGACATGCACGGACAGCGCCCGGACCACATCGCGATAACAGGCGATCTCGTCAATCTGGCGCTGGAGACCGAATTTACGCCGGCGCAGGCGTGGCTGGAAAGCGTCGGCCCGCCGGATCAGGTGACGGTCGTTCCGGGCAACCACGATGCCTATGTGCGTGCCACCCGGCATCACTTCGCGGCGACGTTCGGCAAATATCTGCGCGGCGATTCGGGAGGCGAAGATGCCTCCTTTCCATTCGTGCGTCGGCGCGGCCCGGTGGCGCTGATCGGCGCATCCTCGGCGGTGCCGACGCCGCCGCTGATGGCGACAGGCTGGCTCGGCCGCGCGCAGCTTGCCGATCTCGAGCGTATCCTCGCGCAATTGGCGGCCGAGCAGGTCTTTCGCGTGCTCCTGGTGCATCATCCGCTGCATTCGGATTCGCGCGCCAAGCGGCTGACGGATTCCTTGAAGCTGCGCACGCTGCTGCACCGGCACGGCGTCGAGCTGGTCTTGCACGGTCATGATCACGTTCATTCAACGATGTGGTTCGACGGCCCGAGCGGCAAGATTCCCGCGATCGGTGTGCCCTCGGCCTCGGCGCTGGCCCGTCGCCACTATCCGGCCGCCGCCTACAACCTGTTTTCGATCGCGCGTGACGGCCGCAATTGGCGCTGCGAGCAGATCGTCCGGGGTTTCGGGGATGACGGATCCATCCAGGAATTGGGGAACGCCAGGTTATCGTAAATAATCGCCCACCGATGACGCGATTGACACGATGCCTCTGAGGCCTGCGCCGTTGCTTACAGATTCCGCAGGCTGGCAAACAGCGCGAAGGCGAACAGGGCGAGCGCGCCGACGAAGAATCCGAGCACGAACATCCCGAAGCCGCCGCGGCGGCGCCGTCTCTCGACTGGCGCCGGTTCAACGATCGGCGTTGCGACCATCGCATGTTCGCGCTCGATCATGCGGCGCGCGACATAGTCGGTGACGGCATCGACGATCACAGGCACATCGTGGGATTCGGCGAGCACGATGCGGCCGAAGCGCGTGTCCTGCACGAAGCGGTAGATGCGCTTGTCGCGTCCCATCAGGATGTGCGCGACCACGTCGATCCACAACCGCGGCGTTTCGCCCTGGCTGATCCCGCGATCGAACAGGTCGACTTTTTCGGGCACCTGCGCGAACAACGGATCAAGCGCCTCGTTGAGGATTTCAAGCCGGGCGACTTCGGCATCGCGCAGTTCGACGACGACGCCGGTGCGATCGGCGGCCTCGATCCGCGCCTGCCGCAAGGCATCGCGCAGCCGCGTCGGGCGCGGGTCGCGGGCCTCGTTGCCGGTGTTCTGCGCGTCTGACATCCCTGGGCGGCCTTGTCCTGATCGGTTAAACGGCCCTTTAACCTATCAGTAACCAGATTTTCCGCAAAGGCCGTCTGTTCGCAAGGGCTTACGCTTCCCAAAATAGGACAGGATAACCAAGCGGCCCCACCCGGAAACCGGATGGGGCCACCTGTCCTTGGACGTTTCTTCTGTCGCTCGAAAACGCTGCGGCGGCAGCCGGTCAGGCCGGAACGCGCGAGGGCTCCTCCACGATGGAGAAGCGTACGCCGGCCTTGTGGCGGTTCTCTTCCGAGACCTCCCGCCAGCAGTCCTCGGCTTCCTTGCGCGTCTTGAACGGACCTTTGACCTGGGCCGAGCCTTCGACGAGCTTGTGGAAGTTCATCGAGCCGAACTCGCCGCCGATCACCCAAAAATTGCTGCCTGTGGTCATGGTAGCCTCCCGTTATTCAGCCGAAGCTATTCCGCCGCCTGAACCTGGACGTCCGACCCCGACTTGAACTGGGCGGCTTCGGTCGAGTCGTGAAGCGCCGTGGTCGACGAGGCGCCGCCGGTGATGGTGGTCGAGACCAGGTCGAAGTAGCCGGTGCCGACTTCGCGCTGGTGGCGCGTTGCCGAGTAACCGAATTTTTCCGAGGCGAATTCGGCCTGCTGCAGGCGGGAGTAAGCCGCCATGCCTTCGGCCTTGTAGCCGCGCGCCAGCTCGAACATGCCGTGGTTGAGCGAGTGGAAGCCCGCCAGGGTCACGAACTGGAACTTGTAGCCCATCGCTCCGATCTCGCGCTGGAATTTTGCGATGGTGGCGTTGTCGATGTTGGCTTCCCAGTTGAACGACGGGGAGCAGTTATAGGCCAGCATCTTGTTCGGGTAGACCTTATGCACGGCCTCGGCGAATTCCTTCGCTTCCTCGAGGTTCGGCGTCGAGGTCTCCCACCACAGCAAATCAGCGTACTTCGCAAACGCGATGCCGCGCTTGACGCAATGCTTAAGACCCGTGCCGGGCTTAAGACGGAAGAAGCCTTCGGCGGTGCGCTCGCCGGTGATGAACTCGCGATCGCGCTCGTCCACGTCGGCGGTGATCAGCTTGGCGCTTTCCGCGTCGGTGCGGGCCAGCACAAAGGTC
>JBJMTR010000477.1:0-10135 GCA_045811565.1 Bradyrhizobium sp. | reverse complement strand
GCATCTTTAGGTAATCGCCGACCATCTCGCGGGCCGGTGCCTCGTCATCGACAATGATGATGTGCGGGCTCTGGGTCATGACATCTCTGTTGAGGGCAATGTAACCGTAAAGGTCGATCCGTGTCCGGGGCCGGCGCTTTGCGCGGCTACATGGCCGCCATGCATGTCAATAATGCGCTTGACGATGGAAAGTCCAAGGCCAGTCGAGCTTTCGCCCGCGGTCGGCTTGGCCGATAGCCGCTGGAACCGGCCGAACAGCCGGCCGAGATCTTCTGGCGAAAGGCCCGCGCCCTCGTCGGTGATGCGGATCACGGTATTCTCCCCCTCGTGGCTGACCACCACCGTGATCTTGCCGCCGATCGGTGAGTATTTGATGGCGTTGCTGACAAGGTTGTCAATCGCCTCGCGGATCCGGTCGGCGTCGCACATGGTGACGATGTTCGACGGCGCAGAGACTGAAATCGTCTGTTGCTTGTTGACGGCCGAAGGCAGATTGGCATCGGCTACTTCGTTCACGAGAGCCGCGACATCGACGGGCTCGCGGCGAATGGTGATGTCGAAAGCATCCGCCATCGCATCCGAAATCAGGTGGTCGACCATCGACGTCAGGCGTTTGGTGGCGTCACGGATGTGTTCCACCTGCGCCGTGACGTTCTCTTTGGGCGAGCCGGCGCTGATCAATTCGGTCAGCATTTCAGTGCGGCCGAGAATGACGCCGAGCGGATTCTTGAGGTCGTGCGCGACGGTGCCGAGAATTTCGTTCTTGAAGCCGTTGGCGCGCTGCAGCCGCAGCCATTGCGCCGAAAGCCTGCGGTTGGCCTGCATCAGCGCGCGGGTGCGCTGGGCAACGCGGTCTTCGAGCTGGCTATTGGCCTCATGCAATTGCTGATAAAGAATGACGTTATCGAACGCGATCGACAGACGGCTACTGAAAATTTCGACCAGCGCGCGATCGGTGTCGGACAGCGGCCGCTCCGCCTGCAGCAGCACGACCACTTCGCGCCCGCTCCCGGTGCGCAAATAAAGCACGCTGCGGTGATCGGCGAATTCGTTCTTGCGGCGCTGGAAAGCGGCTTCCACCATCTCCCGCAGATCGGGATCGAGCGATTTCGAGCTGGTGGTCCCGATGAAGCGGCTGTAGCAGCCGGAGCCGGCGAGCACCGAAAATTCGTTGCCGGCGTTGCCGTCGTCGCGCAGCACCAGAATGCCGGCGCAATCGACGTTGAGCAGCGAGGCGAGCTGCGTCAGCACGCCTTCGGCGAGGCGCTGCATCGATTTGAAATCGTACAGCGTCGAGGCGGCATCGATGATGATTTCCAGCCCGCGACGGGTCTGCACCATTCGCTCGAGCTGCTGATAGCTGCGCAGCGCCGCAGTCAGCGAGGTGAACAGCTTGTCCGCGGTCAGCTCGGTCTTCGCCTTGTAGTCGTTGATATCGTACTGCACGATGACGCGGCGCTCCGGCGCTTGGCCGGGCTGGCCGGTGCGCAGGATAATGCGGACGGTTTCGTTCTTGATCTCGTTGCGGATGTATTCGACCAACTCGAGGCCGGCGACGTCGGTTTCCATGATGACGTCGAGCAGCACGGCCGCAACATCGGGGTTATCGCGCATCAAGGTGCGGCCTTCGGCCGCGGAATAGGCCGAGAGGATTTCCACCGTTGCGCCATGCAGATTGTAGTCGCTCAGCGCAAAACGGGTGCCTTCGTGCACCGCATGATCGTCGTCGATGACGGCGACTTTCCATTTGCGTTGGGACGAATCCTCCGGAGCGGTTCCGGTATCGTCGATCAGGTGGAGGACATCGTCCTGTTCGGCCATTGAGGGGTTCCGTCGGTGGCTTGGTCCGTGATCGCGGGTTGCCCCTTGGCGATCCGCGGCATGATAATGCGAAATGTGGTGCCTTGTCCCAGTCTTGACTCCAGCATCATGCGGCCGCCGAGCTGTTGAGTGACAAGATTATAGACGATATGCAAGCCCAACCCTGTGCCGCCTTCGTTGCGGCGCGTCGTAAAGAACGGATCGAACGCCTGCCGCTGCACGTCCGGCGTCATGCCGGCCCCGTTATCGGCAAAATTGATCTCGATGTCGTCGCTGCCGCGGGCCCGCGCCGAAATCGTGATCGCCCCGGAGCGGCCGTTAGCGAACGCATGATTGACGGCGTTGAGGAAAAGATTGGTTAAGATCTGGCCGTAGGAGCCGGGGTAGCCGTCGATCATCAGCCCTTCCGGCACGTCGACCGACAGCGTGATGGCCGCTTTCTTCAATACCGGCCGCAGGCTGGCGACGATCTGGTCGGTGGCTTCGCTAAGGCTGAATTGCCGTCGCTCCGCATGCGAGCGGTCGACCGCCACCTGCTTGAACGACTGGATCAACTCGCCGGCGCGCTGCAGGTTGGCCACCAATTGTTGAGCCGCGTCGCGCGAGGTTTTGACGAATTCGTCGAGCTTTGAGCGGCGCAATTGCTCGGTCTTCAACTCGCTCTCGAACATCTCGGCACGGCGGGCGAAGCTCGATGCGACCGTCAGGCTGATGCCGATCGGATTGTTCACCTCATGGGCGACGCCGGCGACCAGGCCGCCCAGCGCCGCCAGCCGTTCGGCATCGATGAGGTTCTGTTGCGCGGTGTTCAATTCGAGCAGCGCGCTCTCGGCTTTCTCCTTCGAGGTCCGCAATTCGTCCTCGGTCTTGCGTTTGGCAATGGCATTTTCGCGAAACACTTCCACCGCGCGCGCCATCGCGCCGACCTCATCCTTGGCGGTCGTGCCCTGCACGCTGCGATCGTAATTGCCCGAAGTGATCGCATGCATTGCCGCCATGATCTGTTGCAGCGGCAGGCGTATCGAGAGCGCGATCAGGACGCCGGCCGAAAGGATGATGCCGAGGAAGATCACCGCGATCGACAGCACCCGGCGCGAGATGCCGGAGAGCGTCTTGTCGAATGTTTCCTGCGCCTTCTGCTCGCGCTGGCGCATCTTGACCGAGAGATCGTCGATCACCCCGATGGCATCGGCCTGGCTCGCGTCGATGGTGTTGCGCAACAGCTCGGTGCGGTTGGCGAGCTGCTCGGTCAATTTTGCAAAGCCGTCGCGCAGCGCCTGGGTGCGAACATTCAACCGCGCCAGCGCCATCCGCTGCAGGTCATTGTCGGCGAGCTCGATCATGACGGGAATCGTCTTCTCGATCGTCTCGGTGTTGCGGCGAGCATCCTCCGCCGACGCCGCCGACAGCGACAAATAATAGGCGTTGGCGGCGACCAGCATCGCGGTGAAAGCCTCACGGGATTTGCCGAGCGACGGCCAGATCGGCGCGTCACGGTGTCCGGTCGCGCCCTCGATGATCGAATAAAGCCCCGCCATGTCCTTGGCCGGACCCAGCACCTCCTCGTCATAGGTTTTCGCGATCGTCGCCTGCACCGCGCGCAGCTCGCCAAAGCCATTGAGGAAACGGTCGGTGACGCGCTCGAGCTTCTCCACCGATCCCGAGAGCATCGGGTCGGTCGAAGCGCGCGTGGTCAGCGTGCCCAGCACCGCCTCGCGCAACAGCAATATCTCCGCGAACAGGTCGGGACTGGGCTGGTTGATGTAGCGGTGGATCAGGTTCTGCAGGCGGCTGGTTTCGCTTTCCAGCCGGGCGAGGATTTTGTCGGATTCCCGCACCTGCCGGACATCCTCCCAGGCCGAGCCGAGCACCTTGGCGCCGTTCCAGATCAGGACCGCGAGCACGACCACGACCGCCGAGTTCAGCGCGGCGATCGACAGGATGCGCCAGCGGATCGGCACGGCGCGCAGCATCTGGACGATGCGAAAACGGCCACGCGCGGCGAGGCTCGCCCGCCGTTCTACTGCTCTATCCTGGCGGTCGGCTCCCAAAATTTTCCTCACTTCACCCTGCGGATGCGTTCGATCAGCTGCGCGATCTGTGGATCGCGCCGCGACCTGATGTAGATTCCACCCACCGTCGCCTCGACCATCACATTGATCGGCACCATGGTCCCGATCAGCGCCACGTTGGTGCGATTGAGGTCGAAGATGCCGGCGCGATTCTGCTTCAGCGTTTTTGTTCCCTCGCCGAACTGGCGCGAATGGAACGCCCGCATCTGAAGCCGGCCGCCGCTGCGCTCAGCCACCAGGCCGCCCATGTAACGCAGCAGCGCTTCTGCACTCGGATCGGCCTCGCCCTTGGCGTTGGCGGCACGAGATCCGCGCGCAACAGCTCCCGTTGAGACCACCGTCAGCAACAGCGCGACAACAAGCGTCATGGTCCGCGAAAGGTCGGCGCGGCTGTACACAGGCAACAAATCCCCTTGTGATTGAGTCTGTGGCGGGAAGAAAAGGTTCAACGCTTTTTTAGCAGAAGCCGGGAGGATGGCTATCCTGACGATCGGTTTATTGTGCGTCCCACTCCCTCGCAGATTGAAACCGCCTTCGCGCGGCTTTATGAGGGCGCATGAGTTAGGATTCGCGTTTCTGATAGAATCATTTGGAACCGTTTATAATGAAATCCGCTCTGAGAATTTTGCGTCTTGCCGCCGTCGCGGCCATCGTCCTGGTGTCGCCCGTGCAGGCCGCCACCGAGATCATGTGGTGGCACGCAATGTCCGGAGAACTCGGCAAGCAGGTGGAGAGGCTCGCCGCCGATTTCAACACCTCGCAGTCCGAATACCGGATCGTCCCGAGCTACAAGGGCAGCTATACCGAGACAGTGACGGCGGCGATCTTCGCATTTCGCTCGCGCAGCCAGCCCGCCATCGTCCAGGTCAATGAAATCGCCACCGCCACCATGATGGCGGCGAAGGGCGCGATTTATCCGGTGTTCGAGTTGATGCGGGATCAATCCGAGCCGTTTTCGCCGGGTGCCTATCTCCCGGCCGTGACGGGTTATTACGCCGATATGGCCGGCAACGTGCTGTCGTTCCCGTTCAACGTCTCGACGCCGATCCTCTATTACAACAAGGATCTGTTTCGCGCCGCCGGCCTCGATCCGGGCACCGCGCCCAAGACCTGGCCCGAGGTCGGCGCGGCGGCGAAGCGGCTGCGTGCGGTCGGCACGGTCTGCGGCCTGACCACGTCCTGGCCGTCCTGGATCAACGTCGAGAATTTCTCCGCCTTTCACAACCTGCCGATCTCGACCAAAGCCAATGGCTTCGGCGGACTTGACGCGCAGCTTGTCTTCAACCAGCCGCTCATGGTGCGTCACATTGCGCAGCTCGCGGAATGGCAGGCCACCAAGGTATTCGACTATAGCGGCCGGGGACAAACGGCGGAGCCGCGCTTCCAAAAAGGTGAGTGCGGGATCTTCATTGGCTCTTCGGGAACGCGTGCCGACATCAAGACCAATTCGAAGTTCGAGGTCGGCTACGGCATGATGCCCTATTGGCCGGACGCGCAGGGCGCGCCGCAAAACAGCATCATCGGCGGCGCAACCCTGTGGGTACTGCGCGACCGGCCGCGCGCCGAATATTCCGGGGTCGCCAAATTCTTTGCCTATCTGTCGAAACCGGAGATCCAGGCTGCCTGGCACCAGAACACCGGCTATCTGCCGATCACCCGCGCCGCGTTCGATCTGACTCGCGCGCAAGGTTTTTACGACCGCGACCCCGGTGCGGCGATCGGAATCGAGCAGATGATGCTCAAGCCACCGACCGAGAATTCGAAAGGGATCCGGCTCGGCTCGTTCGTGCTGATCCGCGACGTGATCGAGGACGAACTGGAGCAGGTTTTTCGCGGCAAGCGGTCGGCGCAGGCCGCGCTTGATCTGGCGGTCGAACGCGGCAACCATTTGCTGCGCCAGTTCGAGCGGGCCAATCCGGACCGGTGAATAGCTTCTCGTGATGACATCTCTCCCGAGCTTTGAAAATTTCGAAACATTCCGCACCTGGGGCGGGTCGCGCCTGCTCAATTGTTGGGCATTGCTCCCCCGGATGTGGCAAGCTCGGACCGGCCCCCCGATGACGCATTGCCGGGGCGCGCAGTTCTCGCGTAGAGCAAAGGTCAGCCTCGTCCAAAGAGGGCATCCAGAGGAAACCGATGACATCAGCCGCCGCCCGCCGTGACGATCACGATGCGCTGTTCGCGACACCTCAGATCGTCGCCGATCGCCGGCCTGACGGCAGCATCATCCTGAAATCAACCGTGCCGTTGCGGGCAGGCGCCCGCTGCGTGGGCGACTGGCTGGAACACTGGGCGCGGCAGACGCCCGACAGGGTTTTTCTCGGCGAGCGCGCCAGCGTCGACGCACCGTGGACCACGGTCACTTACAAGGACGCATTGCGGCAGGTGCGTTCGATCGCCTCCTGGATCCTGGCGCAGCGGCTGAGCGCCGAGCATCCGCTGGTGATTCTCAGCGACAACAGCATCGATCATGCGCTGCTCGCGCTCGCAGCCCAGCACGTCAGTGTGCCCTCGGCGGCGATTTCGCCGGCCTATTCACTGATGTCGCGGGATTTCGACAAGCTCACGAGCATGATCAGGCTGCTGGAGCCTGGCGCGATCTATGTTTCCGGCACAAAGCCGTTCGCCGCGGCGCTTGCGGCGATCAAGCCGCTGCACGCGGCAAAGATCGTCAGTGGCGACGCCGGCGATACGGAGGCGATCTCATTCCGCGCCATCGCGGCAACGCCTGAAACGCCTGAGGTCGAAAAGGCCTTCGCGGCCGTCAGGCCAGACACCACCGCAAAGTTCCTGTTCACCTCAGGCTCAACCGGTACGCCCAAGGCGGTGATCAACACCCAGCGGATGCTGACCTCGAGCCAGCAGGCCAGGGCGCAGACCTGGACGTTCCTCGATTCCGTGCGCGATGATCTCGTGATCCTCGACTGGCTGCCGTGGAGCCACACCTTTGGCGCCAACCATAATTTCAATCTGATCCTGCGCAACGGCGGTACGCTCTACATCGACGGTGGCAAGCCGGCGCCGGGCCTGTTTGCGACGTCGCTCGCCAATTTGCGCCGCGTGATGCCGACGGTGTATTTCAACGTGCCGCGCGGTTTCGACATGCTGATCGCGGAGTTGCGCTGCGACGAGGAGTTGCGCCGGAAATTCTTTGGCGAGGTGAAGTTTGCCTTCTACGCCGGCGCGGCGCTGCCGCAGAACCTCTGGGACGCGCTGGAGGAGCTCTCGATCAAGACCGTCGGCCGCGCCTTGCCGATGGTGTCGGCCTGGGGCTCGACCGAGACCTCGCCGCTCGCGACCGACTGTCACTTCCAGGCAAGTCGTTCCGGCAATATCGGCGTGCCTATCTCCGGCACCGAATTGAAGCTCGTACCATCCGGCGACAAGCTAGAGGTTCGCGTGCGCGGCCCCAATGTCACGCCCGGCTATTGGAAAGCGCCGGAATTAACCACGCAAGCGTTCGATGCCGAGGGTTTTTATCTGATCGGCGATGCCGTGAAATTTGCCGATCCGGATCGGCCGGAGCTTGGCCTGTTTTTCGACGGCCGCGTCGCCGAGGATTTCAAGCTCAATTCCGGCACCTGGGTCAGCGTCGGCACGCTGCGCGTGGCCGGCATCGCCGCGCTGGCGCCACTGGCGCAGGACATCGTCGTGTCCGGTCATGGCGGCGATGAGGTGCGCTTCCTGATATTCCCGAACGTCGCTGCCTGTCGCGCGCATGCGGGCCTGCCGGAAACTGCCGACGTGCAGGACGTGATCGGCCACGACGAGGTGCGCATGGCGATCGCGCAACGCTTGGCGAAACTAAAAGCGCAAAACGGCCATTCGTCCGGCCATGCCACGCGCGCGCTGCTGTTAGCCGAGCCGGCTTCCGTCGATGGCGGCGAAATCACCGATAAGGGCTACATCAACCAGCGCGCGGTGCTGACGCGGCGCCCCGGCGCGGTCGCGATCCTGAACGACGACGCCTCCGCCGACTGGATCCATTGCGCGGGCTAGATTGAAAGGCCCGTTCCGGATCAACCGCTAAACCTCCCGGTTCCCGCGGCAGGATCGGCTCAAGTTTTTGTTGCCACGGCAACTAATCTGTGCGAGCGTTTATAAAGCGACGAGCCGATCAACGGCCGCACATGCGGGAGCGAGGAATGTTTCAGAGCCGAGCTCGAAACAGACGAATGCTTGCCGGCAGCGACAGCTACGATGTCGAATCGACAGGCTCTGCCTGCGGATCGGCCCCGCGGTCAGGACCCGGTCTGGCGGGTGACGGCGCCGAGATTTTCGTGAATGCGGCGCAACAGGTCGATCAGCACTTCCCGTTCGTCCTTCTTCAGGCAGGACAGCAACCGTCGTTCGCGCTCAAGCGCGGCGACGATTACCTTGTCATGCGTGATACGCCCCTTCGCGGTCAGCGCGATCGAATGGCTGCGGCCGTCGCTCGGATCGGTCCGGATTGTAACAAGACCGCGTTTCTGCATCAGCGCCAGGGTGCGGCTCACCGGGCCCTTGTCGAACCCGATGACGTGGCAGATGCGCGAAGCCGGGATGCCGGGTTCGATCGCCAAGAGCGACATGATCCGCCACTCGGTGACGTTAACACCGAAGTTTCGCTGGTAGAACACCGTGGCGCTGTTCGACAGCTTGTTGGCGATAAAAGTGATGAACGCCGGAACGTAGCGATTGAGATCGAGGGTCGGGCCGCTATCGGCATTTTCCATCGGCGCAGGCTTTGGCCTGCGCAGCTTCTTCGGGGGCGGTTGACTGCTCATGTCTCGGATCATCGCTGCACGGTTGCAGTCGAGCAATAGAGACATGGCCCATAGCTTTACAAGGCCAAACTTCGGGAGGTCCCGATGAACCCAACGAACTTCTCCGCATCGGGCGACAACGGCACGGATCCGGTGGTTCACGGATCGGCCGACGTTCCACACCTGGAGATCGATCCGTTCTCGATCGAATTCTTCGACGATCCGTACCCGACACATGAACTGCTGCGCGAAGCCGGGCCGCTGGTGTATCTCGACAAATGGAACGTCTACGCGGTGGCGCGCTATGCGGAAGTGCATGCCGTCCTGAACGATCCGCTCACGTTCTGCTCCAGCCGCGGCGTTGGATTGAGCGATTTCGCCAAGGAGAAGCCGTGGCGGCCGCCGAGCCTCATCCTCGAGGCCGACCCGCCGGCGCACACGCGGACCCGCGCGGTACTCAGCAAGGTGCTGTCGCCGACCGTGATGAAGCAGGTCCGTGATCGCTTTTCCGCCGCCGCCGCGGCCAAAGTCGACGACCTGCTGGCGCGCGGGAGTTTTGATGCCATTGCCGATCTGGCGGAAGCTTACCCGATGTCGGTATTTCCCGATGCGATGGGCCTGAAGCAGGACGGGCGCGAGCATCTGCTGCCCTATGCGGGTGTTGTGTTCAACGCCTTCGGGCCGCCAAACCGACTGCGCCAGGATGCCATCGAGCGCTCGGCACCACATCAGGCCTATGTCGCCGAACAGTGCCAGCGCGACAATCTGGCGCCGGGCGGCTTCGGCGCCTGCATCCATGCGCATGTCGATTCCGGCGATATCACCGACGCGGAGGCGCCGCTGTTGGTGCGTTCGCTGCTGTCGGCCGGGATCGACACCACCGTCAACGGCATTGGCGCGGCGATCTATTGCCTGGCGCGCTTCCCCGAACAATGGGCGCGGCTGCGCGGTGACCTATCGCTCGCCCGCAACGCATTCGAAGAGGCGATCCGCTTCGAGAGCCCGGTGCAGACATTCTTCCGCACCACGACACGGGAAGTCGAGATCGGCGGGCACCTGATCGGCGAGGGCAAGAAAATCCTGATGTTTCTCGGCGCGGCCAACCGCGATTCCAGGCGCTGGGAAAATCCCGATCGCTACGACGTGGCCCGCCGAACCAGCGGTCAAGTCGGATTTGGCGCAGGGATACACATGTGTGTCGGCCAGTTGCTTGCGCGCCTGGAAGGCGAGACCCTGCTGGCGGCGCTGGCGCGAAAGGTTGCCGACATCGAGATCACGGGTCCGGTGAAGCGCCGCTACAACAACACGCTGCGCGGGCTCGATCATCTTCCCATCACGATCACGCCCGCCTGACGGACGACAGATGCCAATCATTACCTTCATCCATCGCGACGGACGTCAGGAGCGCGTCGATGCGGCCGATGGCGGAAGCGCTATGCTGGCTGCGACGCGCCACGGCATTAGCGGCATCGTCGCCGAATGCGGCGGGAATGCCAT